>JACRCT010000055.1 GCA_016218885.1 Deltaproteobacteria bacterium
CGGCGTGTCGCTCCGTCTTTCCATAGAGCGTGGCCAGGGCATCGTAGAGCCGGGGCGAACCACTCGAGGATGCAAGCACCTTCTCCAACCCGGCGACGGCCTCAGCGAGCTGCCCGCCGCGCTCCAGAGCCTCGGCCAGGACCAGCGCGAACTCCAGCCGGTCGGGCTCGTCGTGCGCGGCGCGGCGCGCGAGGGCGACAGCGGAGGCGTGCTCGCCCGCCAGCGAGAGACACTCCACCTGGTGCACCACCGCCTGGGGCCAGAGGTCGGCCTGGGGCTCGACGGATGCGAAGGCGCTCGCGGCCCGGGGGTAGTCCTGCATCTCCTCGAGGACCCGTCCCCAGAAGAAGGCCAGGGTCGAGTCCTGGGGTGAGAGCGCGTGGGCCTGGGCGAAGAAGTCGGCCGCCTCCTGGAGCCGGTTCGCCCGCACGTACGCGAAGGCGAGCTTGGCGCGAACGTTCGGATCCTCGGGCGAGGTGGACAGGAGCTGCTCGAAGTAGGCCTTGGCGGAAGGAAGATCGCCCTTGCGCAGCTGCAGCGTTCCCAACGCCAGCAGCACGTCGGCCTCGTCGGGCGCGCGGCTCAGGGCCTTGACGTAGTAGGCCTCGGCCTCGGCGTCCTTCCCCTCGACCTCACAGGCCTTGGCCAGCATCCCCAGGGTCTCGGCGTCGCCGGGGTCGCGCTGGTGCGCGATCTTGAGGAACGGGAGCGCCTTGCCTGCCTCACCCTTCTCCGCGAACCAGCGACCGATCGCCTTGTAGCCGCTGGGCTCGCCGGGCAGGGCCTTGGCGAGCGCCTCGATGGCGGCCACCGCCTTGGGCTCGCTCCCGGTCTCCAGGTGCACCTGCGCAAGGGCGAGGTATGCCTGAGGGTCCTGGGGCGCGAGCGAGATGGCCCGCTCCATGGCCACCAGGGCCGCCTTGGGCCGTCGCTGATCAGCCCAAAGCCGGCCCAGCGCGAGATGCGCCTGCGAATCGTTGGGATCGACCGCCACCGCCTGCTTGAGCTCGGCCTCGGCCTTGTCGACGGCCCCCGCACGCAGGAGCTGCTCAGCCAGGGCCACCCTCAGATAGACGGCTTCGGGGTCGAAGACGACCGCGAGCTTGAGCTCCTCCGCGGCCTTTCGGTAGTCGCCGCGATGGGCCTGCAGCATGGCCTGGATGAAGTAGGCGTAGGCCCGGCTCGAGGCGTATCGCTCCTCGGCGGAAGAGCTGTCCTCCGCCTGGGCCGCAGTGGAAGCCTGGGGGGCAGCCGTGACGACGACGGCCGACACCATCACCGCGAACGGGACGGGAAGGCTGCGGCGGGGCAGTCGGGACAGCGGGAGGTCGAGGCTCATGGCGGTGCAGGCGAACTGGCTTGGATTGTAGCGCCCGCCTCCGTGAGCACGCCACGAGGGTCCATTCCCTCAGCCGGCTCCGTCCCGCAGCGCGAGGGCGAGCTGCTCCTCGAGTGCACTCGCCAGAGCGTCCACCACGCGCACGGCGACCTGTCCGCCGAGGACCTTCTCCAGCGCCCGGACGAGTCGGTCCATCACCCTGGCGAGGGCCTCGGTCGAGACATTGGGCAGGCAGGCAGCGAAGCGCCCGTCTCCGAGATGGCAGATCAGATCGCCCGCTCGCAAGCCGGCCTTGAGCGTGGCTGCGGCAGGGCCCAGCGCGGCCGCGTCGACCGGAGCAAGCGGCCGGAATCCAACGAGGCTCACGGGATGCCCGTATCGGCGCGCTCGTGAGGCTTCTTGCGCGAGGTGCCGGACGAACACTGCTCGATCGAGCAGGCCCGTGGTCGAATCGATCCCCGGGACGGCGCCTGTTCCCCTGGGCTCGACCGGCGCCGCTCCCGTCCCCTGCCCGAGCGCCCACTCGACGCGGGCCAGGAGCGTGTGCGCATCGAAGGGCTTGGCGAGATAGTCCACAGCGCCCAAGCGAAGCGCGCGCACCTTCTCGGCGATGCCCTGGTGGGCCGAGACGAGGATGATGGGGATGTCGCGGGTGTCCGGGGCTGCCTTCAGGGCCGCGGCGGCGTCGAGCCCGTCGAGACGGGGCAGGAAGACATCCATCAGCACCACGTCAGGGCGCAGCTCGCGTACGCGGGCCACCGCCTCCGCGCCGTCCCGGGCCAGCTCGACGCGGTAGCGGGTCCTGAGGATCTCGGTGGAGATGGCGGCGATGGCCGGCTCGTCCTCCACCACCAACACCAGCGCCTTCTCGGCCGCAGGGTAGAGCCCTCTTCCGGGAAGCTGCACGTCGAGGGAGGGGATGGTGAAGACGCGCGCCATCCCACCCTGCGTCGAGGGCTCGGCCCAGACCTCCCCACCGTGCAGCTCGATGAACTCGCGACAGGTCGCAAGCCCCGCTGCGCCCTTGGAGGCCGGCGATCGGAAGCGCTCGAACAGCCCCACCAGCTCCTCGGGCGCCGCGGGTGCGCCGTCGTCGGAGACCTCGACTCGGACTCTCTCGCCCTCGGGCCGGGCGAGCATCATCAGGTTGATCCTCACGTGGCCGCCCTCGCGGGCGCGGGCGATGGCGTGGCCGGTCAGGCTCTGGACGACCTGGCGCAGCTTGAGCTGATCGGCGAGCAACCGCAGCTTCTCCGGCGCAGCCACCTCCAGCGACACGCCGCGCTCGGCGCCGAGGATCTCGTGCTCGGAAGCGATCTCCCGGCAAGCCGCGGCGAGGTAGAATTCTGCGGGGTCGAGGCTGGGCCTGGCCGATTCTCCCTTGCCTTGCTCGACCAGGATGGTGGAGAGCTCCAGCAGCTTCTTGACCTGGCGCAGGATGGCCTGGACCGAGGCGTCCTCCTGCTTCTCGAGGTCCGCCTCGCCCAGCAGCCGCGCGTGCCCCAGCAGGATGTTGAGCGGGCCGCGTGCGTCGTGGGCAAAGACCGAGACGACCTCGTCCTTGTAGCGGCAGAGAGCCTGGAGGCGCCGCTGGGCGGCCTCCATGTCGTGCACCTTCTCGCCCCAGACCTCGTCGAGCTCGGCCTCCTTGTGCTGCAGGGCCACCTCGCGCCGCGCCGCGCGCACCGCCGCCGCCAACGCCGCGGCCGCCGCCCGCCCCAGAGCGAGGGCATCGGCGCCGTAGACACCGGGCCGGGAGCGCAGCCGGGCGAAGAGCGCCCCCAGCAGCTCCCCTCCTGCCAGCAGGGGCACCACAACGATGCTGCTCACCGCCGCCGCCGCTACGAGCTCGCGCAC
>JACRCT010000765.1 GCA_016218885.1 Deltaproteobacteria bacterium
GGGGTGGGGCAGGACGAGTTCGACGTCGCCCGACTCGCGCACACGGTGGTGGTGGTGGTGGTGCCGGGCATGGGCGACGACGTGCAGGCGATCAAGGCCGGCATCCTCGAGGTGGCCGACGTCTTCGCGGTCAACAACGCCTACCACGAGGGCGCTGACCGCACCGTGCGCGAGCTGCGCGGAATGCTCGAGCTGCGCGTGCCTTCGGCGGTCGATGCGGCCTACGCATGGACCCCGCCGGTGATCGAGACGGTGGCCACCGAGGGCAAGGGGATCTCCGGGCTCGTCGCGGCTCTCGAGGCACATCAGGCTCAGCTCGCCCGCAGCGGGGAGCTCGAGCGGCGCGAAGCGGCGCGGGCCCGCACCGAGTTCCTGGCCCACCTTCGCGAGCGCCTGGTGGAGGGGGGCCTGGCGGCGCTGCGGGGCGAGGGCACCCTCGAGGAGATCGCGAACCGCATCGCGCGTCGCCAGCAAGACCCGTATGCTCTGAGCGAAGGGTTGGCGCGCGCGCTGGCGCGCCTGGCGCCTGGGCGAGGAGAGACTTGAGCGAGCTGCACTGGACCGAGGCCGACCGGAGGCGAGTCGCGGAGCTGGAGGCGCGATTGGGCATGGAGCTGCCCGACGGCGCGGCGGCCCTGGCCTCCCTGACGCACTCCAGCTACGTGAACGAGCACCCCGGCGAGGGGCGCATCGACAACGAGCGGCTGGAATTCTTGGGCGATGCCGTCATCGACCTCGCTGTGAGTGAGCGGCTCGTGGCCCGCTTCCCCGAAGACCCCGAGGGCGTCTTGACGCGCATGCGCGCCGCCCTGGTCGACGAGGAGGGGCTTTCGACCGTCGCCCGGACGATGCAGCTGGGCGAGCTGCTGCTGCTCGGGCGTGGCGAGGAGCAGACCGGTGGACGCGACAAGCCCTCGGTGCTCGCCGACGCGCTGGAGGCGGTGATCTGCGTCGTCTTCCAGGCCGCGGGGCTGCCGGGCGTGCACGCGCTGGTCGACCGCTTCTTCGGCCCGGCCCTCGACCGCGTCCAGGAAGGCTTGCTGCGCGACGCCAAGACCCTGGTCCAGGAGGCGGTCCAGAGCCGCTTCCGCAGCCCGCCGCGCTATCGCGTGGTCTCGGAGCAGGGGCCCGACCACTTGAAGGTCTTCACGGTCGAGGTCCTGGCTGGAGGCGAGACGCTCGGCCGCGGCGAGGGTCACAGCAAGAAGGAAGCAGAGCAGGCCGCGGCGCGAGAGGCGCTGCGACGGCTCACCCCCGGCACGGCCTAGCCGGTCCTTTCCTCCTGGGGGCTTTGCGGGCGGGACGCCCCACGCTCCCCAGAGGAAAGGAAGGTTAACAAGCCATTCCTTGTCGGCATCGGTGCGCCAGACTATGTTGCGACTTCTTTTCGTGGAGGCCCCTTCAGCCATGCTGCGCAGAAGCACCCTCGTGCCACTCCTGTCTGCCCTCGCCTTGGCCGCCTGCACCTCGCCCAAGTCCGAGGGAGGCGGCGGCGCCTGGATGACCAAGGCCCGCTCCGGTCAGGATATCTACGCGACCATCCAGACCAACCGCGGGACGATGGTCGCCAGGCTGTTCTCGAAGCAGGCCCCCAAGACCGTCGAGAACTTCGTGGGCCTGGCTTCCGGAGAGAAGCAGTGGAAGGACCCGGTTTCAGGGCAGATGAACACGCGCCCCCTCTACGACAAGACGGTGTTCCACCGCGTGATCCCCGAGTTCATGATCCACGGCGGCGATCCGCTGGGCAACGGGACGGGTGGGCCGGGATACAAGTTCGAGGACGAGCTCCAGTCGGGCAAGCTCTTCGACAAGCCTTGTCTGCTGGCGATGGCCAACTCGGGCCCCAACACCAATGGCAGCCAGTTCTTCATCACCGAGAAGCCGACTCCCTGGCTGAACAACCGGCACACCATCTTCGGAGAGCTGGTGTCGGGCTGCGACAACGTCTTCCAGATCGCCCGCGTGCCGGCCCACGGCTCGAAGCCGTCCGAGCCGGTGGTGATCGAGAAGATCGCCCTCTCCGACAAGCCTTGAAAAGAGCGAGCCCTTTCTTCCAAGCAGGACCAATCGGGAGGAACCCATGGGAATGACCGAGCAGGTGCGCAGCGGCAAGGACCTGTACGCCACGTTCAAGACCTCGATGGGCGACATCGTGGTCAAGCTCTTCTGCAAGGAAGCGCCGAAGACCGTGGAGAACTTCGTCGGCCTGGCGACGGGAGAGAAGGACTGGACCGACCCCCGCAACGGCCAGCCGAGCCGCGCCCCCCTGTACGACGGCACGGTCTTCCACCGCGTCCTCCCCGACTTCATGATCCCGGGTGGCGACCCGCTGGGCCGCGGCACCGGCGGCCCGGGCTACCAGTTCGAGGACGAGTTCCAGTCCGGCAAGGCCTTCAACAAGCCCGGCCTGCTCGCCATGGCCAACTCCGGCCCCAACACCAACGGCAGCCAGTTCTTCATCACCGAGGTGCCGACCCCCTGGCTCAACAACAAGCACACGATCTTCGGCGAGGTCATCAAGGGCTTCGACCTCGTCCCCAAGATCACCCGTGGCGGCAACGCCAAGATCACCCTGAACCAGCTCGTCATCAGCGAGAAGGCTTGAGCAGCGCGCCGTAAATCAAGGACACCTACCGATGGCGCTCCCCTCCTTGGTCGGAAGGGGGCGCGGCATCCGACGAGTGGCATGTACCGGTCCGGCTTCATTGCCATCATTGGCCGCCCCAACGTGGGCAAGAGCACGCTCCTCAACCGGCTCACCGGCGAGAAGCTGGCGATCGTGTCCCCCAAGCCGCAGACGACCCGCAACCGCATCCTGGGGGTCGTCACCCGGCCCGAGCACCAGATCGCCTTCCTGGACACCCCGGGGGTCCACAAGGCCAAGGGCGAGCTCAACCGGCTGATGGTCGATGCCGCGCTCGGCGCCATCTCCGAGGTGGACGCGGTGCTCTTCATCGTCGAAGCCGCAGCGCGTCCCGACGACACGGTGGAGATAGGGGAAGGCAACCAGCTCATCCTGCAGAAGCTCAAGGCAGCCAGGAAGCCGACCGTGCTGGCGATCAACAAGGTCGACGCGCTGCCGCGCAAGCCGCAGCTCCTGCCCATCATCGACACCTATCGGAGCCAGCACCCCTTCGTGGAGATCTTCCCCATCAGCGCTCTCTCCGGGGAAGGCGTCGCCGAGCTCGAGGCGACGCTGGTGAGCCTGCTGCCCGAGGGCCCGCAGCTCTTCCCCCCGGAGATGGTGACCGACCAGGCCGAGCGCTTCGTGGTCGCCGAGCTGATCCGCGAGCAGATCCTGCATCATTGTCGCGAGGAGATCCCCTACTCGACGGCGGTGGTGGTGGACCACTTCGACGAGAGCGAGCGGGCCCCCGACAAGCCCGTGCCTCCGGGCAAGATCGGCGGGCTGGTGCGCCTCGACGCCACCGTCTTCGTGGAGCGCGACTCGCAGAAGGCCATCGTCATCGGCAAGGGCGGCCAGATGCTCAAGAAGATCGGCGCGGCGTCCCGCAGCCAGATCGAGCGCTTCCTGGCTGCCCACGTCTACCTCTCGCTGCTGGTGAAGGTGGAGAAGCGCTGGAGCGAGCGCCACGACGCCCTGCGCCGGCTCGGCTACACCCCGCGGCGCTAGCGCAGGCTGCGTCGGAGCCGCGGTGAAGCACCTCGGCTTCCAGGCGAGGGGCTCAGCGCGACCTGCTTGACGCACCACACTTGCCGAAGCACCCCATCGCCATGGAAAACCCGGATCCCGTCCCGCAGCAGCCGCGCCCCCCCCGCCCGATCGTGGCCATCGTCGGCCGACCCAACGTGGGCAAGAGCACCCTCTTCAACCGCATCGCCGGCAAGCGCCTGGCCATCGTCGAGGACGTGCCCGGCGTCACCCGCGATCGCAACTACGCCGAGGCCGACTGGGAGGGCCGTCCCTTCACCATCGTGGACACCGGGGGCTTCCTGGCCGAAACCGAGGACCAGCTCATGCGCCGGGTCCGCGAGCAGGCGCGGCTGGCCATCGACGAGGCCCATACGGTGGTCCTGGTCGTCGACGGGATGACCGGCCCCAACGCCGCGGACCAGGAGCTCGCCGCGCTCCTGCGCAAGAGCGGCAAGGCGCTCTTCCTGGCGGTCAACAAGATCGACAGCGCCCGGCGCGAGGAGGAAGAGTACTTCGCCGACTTCTTCCGGCTGGGCATCGCCGACACCTTCGCGGTGAGCGCCGAGCACGGACGGGGCATCGGCGAGCTCTTGGACCGGGTGGTGGCGAGCTTCCCCCCCGTGCCCGCCGAGGTGAGCGAGCGGGACCCTGCCTGCCGGGTGGCCATCGTCGGACGTCCCAACGTCGGCAAGTCGAGCCTCATCAACCGGCTGCTCGGCGAGGAGCGCTTCGTCGCCAGCGAGGTTCCGGGCACTACCACCGACCCCTTGGACGCCCGGATCGAGTTCAAGGGCAAGCCCTACGTGCTCACCGACACCGCGGGCCTGCGCCGCAAGCGCTCCATCGCGCTGAAGGTCGAGCAGTTCAGCGTGATGCGCGCGCTCTCCACCATCGACCGGGCCGACGTGGTGGTGCTGGTGATGGACGCCA
>JACRCT010000754.1 GCA_016218885.1 Deltaproteobacteria bacterium
CTGCGCCTGCGCCGACGCCTGATCGCAGATCGTCCGCGAGGTCTGCGCGATGAGCGGCGCCAGCTCGGGGAACGTCGGCGCATAGCGCTCGATCGACCGCAGCGCCAGGAGCGCCGGCTCGAGCCGGCCGGCACCGAGGTGGACCCGGGCGCTCGCCAGGATTCCCGCCGCCTGCGCCCGCTCCTCTTGCACCGCGACGAGCCGCTGCGCCGCCTCGGGCGTGGCCTCGAGGTGCTGCGCCTTCTGGTAGCGCACCTCGGCCGCCCCGAGGTTGCCGGCATTGCGGGCCCCATCGCCGTCCAGGAGCGCAGCCTGGGCCCCCTGGTGCTTGGCGCGCTCCAAACCTCGGCGATGGTCCTCGTCCTCGGGAGACGCCTTCACCGCCTCCTCGTAGAAGGCGACCGCGGCGTCGTAGTCGCCCCGGCCCAGGGCCTCCTCGCCGTCGCGAGCCGCGCGCGAGGCCGCGCAGCCCGAGAGCCAGAGCGCGGCGGCGAGAAGCAGCAGATGGGCGGCGGGCTGACGGGCGATCACAAAGCGGCGGTGGGCGGTCATGGCGTCCTCGAATGGGAGCTCGCAAGCGATGCGAATCATAGAGCGCTGCCAGGGTTCTCACACCCGCCAGGACAGGCTCGGTTACCACCCCTATGATGTCGCGGTGCGCCACCTCCTCGTACCCTCGCTGCTAGCAGCCCTGAGCCTCGCCGGCTGCCCGGAGATCAACGACCGGCCGGAGCCCGCCGATTCGGGGACGGACGAGGGGCCGGTGGAGCCCTGCTCCGCCTTCGCGATCCCGACCTCCCTCGTCGATCCGACGACGCCCTGGCCGTCCATCCGCTGCGAGGACTTTCCGTCGCTCTGCGGTTTGGCGTCCGAGAGCACGATCCACGAGGCCGACACACAGAAGGCCATCGACATCGCGTTCGTGGGCGAGGGGTTCACCGCGGCGGCCATGCCCGAATACCGCGAGCTCGTCGCCCGGCTCATGCGCGCCCTGACCGAGCCCGCCGAGGGCTTCGTGGCGCGGCGCCCAGGGCTCTTCAACTTCCACCGCGTGGAGGTGATCTCGCAGAGCTCGCGCGTGGCCAACGCCGACCGCTCCGACAGCGCGCTCGCCGGGTGCGTGGACATCGGGAGCACCGGCAGCCTGGTCATGGACGAGCGGCTGGCCGGGCTCGCGGCGACGGCCAACGTCCAGGGTGCGCTGGACGTGATCGTGGTGGTGATGAGCACGATGGTCGGGACGCCCAACGCCTCCGCCGGCCCCACCCTCGACCGCCCCTCGTTCGTGCGCGTCAACCCGCTGGTGAACGAGGCGATCCTCAACCACGAGTTCGGCCACGCTCTGTTCCACCTCGGCGACGAGTACGGCACCGAGCCGGCGTGCTTCACGCCGCCGGATCTGCCGGCCTTTTCGACGGCCGACTACCTGTTCGATCTGCCGAACGTCAGCACCGAGAGCACCGGAGCCAAGTGGGCGGCGCTTCACCAGGGCGCGGCGACCGGGGGGCTGGGCTACCGGCATTGCCTGTCGCACCCTGGGCCGCCCTGCCTGATGAACGAGGGGAACCTGCCCTTCTGCCCCGTGTGCCAGGCGGCCGTCGTGGCCACGCTCGACGCCCGCGAGGGCAAGCAGGACGGAGCCCCGCGCTGCGGCCTGGAGCTGGTCGACGACCAGCCCACCTACGTGCAGGGGAGCCTGGCCTTCCGGGCAGTCGTGTTCGACCGCAACTATCCTTCGTCGTTCGCGGTCGATCTCGATGGCGCCGAGGTGGCCACGGGGACGGTGGCTCACTGGTACGACCGGGTGGAAGCCTCGACCGACACCAGGGCGCTGGCCAATGGCGTCCACGCGCTGCGCATCCGCTGCGAGGACGGCCTGGGAGCGCAGGCGCAGCAGACGATCGAGCTGTCGGTCCGCAATTGACCTTTCTCTGGGACACCCATGGAGAAACGGCGCCGGGAAGGCATCCCGGCGCCGTTCTCAAAACCGCTTCGGCGGCCCCTCGTCAGCTGGGCCGGAACTCGGCATCGACGACGTCGTCCTTCTTCTTCTCGCCCTCGGGGGCGGGGCCGCCCGCTCCGGGACCGGGGGTGGGGCCTGCGCCGCCGGCAGGCTGCTCGACCGCCTTGTAGAGCTCGGCGGCGGCGGCGTGGCTGGCCTTCTCGAGCTTCTCCATCGCCGCCTTGATGGTGGCGAGGTCGTCGCTGGTCTTGGCCTTGTTGACCTCGGCGATGCCCTCCTCCACCGACTTGACGGTGGCCTCCTGGAGCTTGGCCTTGTTCTCGCTGACGAGCTTCTCCATCTGGTAGGCCAGCTGCTCGGCGCGGTTGCGGGTGTCGGCCACCTCGCGGCGCTGCTTGTCCTCGGCCTCGTGGGCCTTGGCGTCGGTGACCAGCTTCTCGACCTCGCCCTTGTTGAGGCCCGAGCTGTTGGTGATGGTGATCCGGTTCTCCTTGCTGGTGGCGCGGTCCTTGGCCGCCACGTGGAGGATGCCGTTGGCGTCGATGTCGAAGGTGACCTCGACCTGCGGCATGCCTCGCGGCGCGGGAGGGATGCCCTCGAGGTGGAAGTTGCCCAGCGTGCGGTTGTCGCGGGCGAACTCGCGCTCGCCCTGCAGCACGTGGATCTCCACGGTGGTCTGGCTGTCGGCGGCGGTGGAGAAGACCTCCGACTTGCGCGTGGGGATGGTGGTGTTGCGCTCGATGAGCTTGGTCATCACCCCGCCCAGGGTCTCCACGCCCAAGGACAGCGGCGTGACGTCGAGCAGCAGGATGTCCTTGACCTCGCCGGAGAGGACGCCGGCCTGCACCGCCGCGCCCACCGCCACCACCTCGTCGGGGTTGACGGTGCGGTTGGGCTCCTTGCCGAAGAACTCCTTGACCAGCTGCGCGATGCGCGGGACGCGGGTCGAGCCACCGACCAGCACCACCTCGTCGACGTCCTTGGGGCTCATCTTGGCGTCGGCCAGGCACTTCTTGGTGGGGTCGAGGGCGCGGTGGAACAGGTCGTCGCACATCGCCTCGAACTTGGCGCGGCTGAGCTTGACGTTGAGGTGCTTGGGCCCGGTGGCGTCGGCGGTGAGGAACGGCAGGTTGATCTCCGTCTCCGCCATCTGCGACAGCTCGATCTTGGCCTTCTCCGCGGCCTCCTTGAGGCGCTGGAGCACCATCTTGTCCTTGGAGACGTCGATGCCGGTGTCCTTGCGGAACTCGGCGATGAGCCAGTCCATGACCCGGTTGTCGATGTCGTCGCCGCCGAGGTGCGTGTCGCCGTTGGTGGCCACGACCTCGACGACCTTGTCGCCGACCTCGAGGACCGAGATGTCGAAGGTGCCTCCGCCGTAGTCGAAGACGGCGATCTTCTCGTTCTTCTTCTTGTCCAGACCGTAGGCCAGGGCGGCAGCGGTGGGCTCGTTGACGATGCGGCGCACGGTCAGCCCGGCGATCTCACCGGCGTCCTTGGTGGCCTGGCGCTGGGCGTCGTTGAAGTAGGCAGGTACGGTGATCACCGCCTCGGTCACCTTCTGCCCAAGGTAGTTCTCGGCGGCGCGCTTGAGCTTGAGCAGCACCTGCGCGCTGATCTCCGGGGGGCTGAACTGCTTGCCGTCGATCTCCACGCGCGCATCTCCGGAGGTCCCGCGCACGACGTGGTAGGGCACCAGCCGGGCCTCCTCGCCCACCTCCTCGAAGCGCCGCCCCATGAAGCGCTTGATCGAGTACACGGTGCGCTCGGGATTGAGGATCGCCTGGCGCTTGGCCACCTGCCCGACGACGCGCTCGCCGTCCTTTCCGAAGCTCACCACCGAGGGAGTCAGACGCGCACCCTCTTCGTTGGTGATGACGACGGGCTCTTTGCCTTCCATGACCGCGACGACGCTGTTGGTCGTCCCCAGGTCGATGCCGATAATCTTGCTCACCTAGAACCTCCCGTATTTGCTTGGGAATTTTTGGACTCCACCGAGTTCGCGCATAACCTAACCACCTGGGAACCCTTGTCAAACGGGTCGCTCGACGCGCAACGCCTCTTGGTTTCAAGGCTTTTCTGGTGGGATCGGTGGCGTCCGCCAGCTCGGCAAGCGTGTAAGAGGCTTCGCACCCCGCCACCCGGGCGCGCCGCTAATCGTTCCTATGCGCGAGTGTAGGAAGGTGTAGAGAAAGGCGCCAAGCATGCGACGCAACGCGCCTTTTTCAATTCGTGGCTCGCCGCGTCAAAGTGGCACCTGCCGTGCAGCAAGGGCTCGCCGACCGAGCAGTGTGCGCACTGACGAGGAGACGGCCATGTACGTTCATCCCATCCGGTCGGACGACATCAAGCTGGCGCCGGTGGCTCTACAACCGGTGGAGTCCAAGGTGGCGGTGTTGCTCAACGCCAACGCCAAGCGCGTGGGCGAGAGAGTGCGCCGGACGCTCTCCCACGTGGTCCCCGAAAGCGATCTCTTCCTGACCCACACCTTCGAGGAGGCGCGGGCAGTGGCGGAGACCGTCGTCGACCGGCGCTACCAGACGGTCTTCACGGGCGGGGGCGACGGCACTTTCTGCGGGTTCCTCAACGAGATCCACAACGTCATCGAGAGGCGGCGGGCCGCCAACCCCTTCGCGGCCGTGCGCGCCCCCCGCTTCGGGGTGCTCAAGCTGGGCACGGGGAACGCGCTCGCCAATCTCTGCGGGGCGTCCTCGTCGATGGGCGACGGCATTCTCGACGACGTGCTGCGCGCGCGCGCCAATGAGGTCCCCGGCGTCATCAAGCTCGAGCTGCTTCACGCCGAGAACAAGCGGGCCCCGTTCGTGGGAGTCGGCATCGACGCTGGCATCCTCAACCACTACGTGGAGCTCAAGCACGCCACCTCCAAGGGCCCCCTCGGCAAGGTCTTCGCCGGCGGTGCCGGCTACGCGATGGCGATCGCCGGTCGCTCGGTTCCGGCTTACCTGCTCAAGTCCAATCCCAACGTCGAGATTCGCAGCCGCGGGGCAGCCTACCGCATCAATCCCGACGGCAAGCCCATCGGCCCCGCCTTCGGGCCCGGAGCGGTGCTCTACCGCGGCCCGGCGCTCTTGGCGGCTGCCGCCACCGTCCCCTGCTACGGGTTCAACTTCAAGCTGTTCCCCTTCGCGGGCACCCGGCGCGGCATGATGCACCTGCGAGTGGCCAACGTCCCCATCCCCAAGATCATCCCCAACATCTACCCCGGTCTGTGGAACGGAACCTGGTTCCCCGAGGGGCTGCTCGACTTCTTCGCCGAGGACGTGGAGATCCGCACCGACCGCAAGGTGCCCTTCCAGGTCGGAGGGGATGCCGAGGGCTACCGCGACGACGTGCGCGTCTCGATGTGGAAGAGCAGCGTGGAGCTGCTCGACTTCTCGAGCGCTCATCGAGTCTAGCGAGCCAGACGCCTCTGCCTTGGAAGCAAGGGCCGTGGCCATCGCCGCGGCCCTTGCCATTTGGGTCCTCCACCCCGGCCGGCAGGCTGGCCGCGGCCCTCCGCCGTGGTTGATCTGCAGCGCAAGTCCGTGTAGACACGGCGGTTGTGTGTGGCCCCACGGGGCCCCGCGGCAGCGCGACGAGCTGCCCGGGAAGGGACGCGTTCCTCTATGGAGTACCTGCTTGCGGCCGGCGGGGTGCTGGCGCTTCTGGCCGTGCTGGCGGTGCTCGGAACCCGAGCGCTGCGCCGCCGCGAGCTACGCAAGAAGGCCCAGACCCGGCTCGAGTGGGGAGACCTCGCCGGCGCTGCCAAGCTGTTTGGCGATGCGGGTGATCTCGCCCGGGCCGCGTCTCTGTTCCGCGAGGGGGGCGAGCGCCTGAAGGCCGCGCGCCTGCAGATCGAGCTCAAGGACCTCGACAGCGCAATCGACGCGCTCCGCGGCGGCCGGCCCGAAGAGATCGAGGCCGGAGCCCAGCTTCTCTCCGAGACTGGGGCCCTGCAGGAGCGCGGAAGAGCCAGCGCGTTGGCCAGCATCGCACGCACGGCAGGCCTCGCGTCGCTCTCGGCGAGCCTCTTCGAGAAAGCCGGCAACCAGGAGGAGGCCCACGCGGCCAGGCTCCAAGAGGCGCGGGCGCTGGCGGCGCAGGGCAAGGCGCTCGAAGCGGCGATGATCTACGAGAAGCTCGGCGAGGTCCGCGCCGCGGCCGCCGCTCACGCCGAGGCCGCGCGGCGCGAGACCGACCCTGCGAGGAAGCAGGCGCTCGCGCTCCGGGCCGCCAACCTGCTCAAGCAGATCCACGATCTGCCCGGCGCCGCCGAGGCCCTGGCGGTCGGCGGCGACATCGAGGGCGGGGTCCAGCTGCTGGTCGCGGCCCACAACGTCGCCGGGGCCGCGCAGCTGTTGCAGTGGCACGGCAAGCACCGCGAGGCGGCGCAGCTCTTCGAGCGCGCGGGGGACTTCAAGGGGGCGGCGCGCGCCCTGGGCCTGGCGGGTGACGTCCGACAATCGGCCTCCATGCTCGAGAAGGCCGGAGACACCATCGGCGCGGTTCGGCTGATGCTCGACGTGCGCGACCCCAAGGCCGCCGCGGAGATCCACCTGAGAGCGGGTTCCCGGGCCGCCGCTGCCGAGATCCTGGCGGGAGCCGGAGAGGTGGATTCCGCGGTCAAGATCTACCTGTCGGTCAACGACGTCGACGCCGCGGTAGAGCTCTTGTGCAAGCGCGGACGCCCCCGCGACGCGGCAGCGCTGCTGGAGGGCCGCGGTGAGACCCACCGGGCCGCCGTGCTGCTGGCCGAGTCGGGCGACCTGACGCAGAAGGCCAGGCTGCTGGAGTCCAAGGGCGACTTCGAGGGCGGTGCCCAGGCCTGGCTCGATCTGGGGCAGCCCCAGGAAGCCCGTGCCGCCATGGCCCACATCGCCAAGCCCTCGGCGCTGGGCCGCTTCCTCTTGGCGCGCGCCTGCATGGCGATGCACGAGCACGAGGAGGCCGCCCAGCACTTCGCGGCTCTCCTCGACGGTCCTCCGCGTGGCATCAAGCGCACCGACATCCTGTATGGCCTGGCCCGCGCCTTCGAGGCGATCAACCGGGTGGGCGAGGCCATCACCACCCTCGAGGAGCTGCTCGTCGAGGATGCCGCCTATCGCGACGCGGCCTTCCGCGTGAAGCTGCTCAAGGCACGGCTGGGCGGTGGCGGGGCGGGGCCCATCCCTCTGACACATGAGGCGGGGGCGATGCACAACGCCACCCCGAGCCCCTCGGCGACTCTGCCGCCCGAGTGGGGAGGCCAGCCGCTCGCTCCCGGCGCCTCCACCGGCAGGCTGGACACCTCGGGGCGCAAGGGCGTCCCCGAGCGCTATGTCGTGGAGAAGGAGCTGGGGCGCGGGGCGATGG
The DNA here is from genome assembly GCA_016218885.1 of Deltaproteobacteria bacterium. Taxonomy (GTDB): domain Bacteria; phylum Myxococcota; class Myxococcia; order Myxococcales; family UBA5297; genus JACRCT01. The sequence continues at coordinate 7,316 of JACRCT010000754.1, forward strand.
GCGTGGTCTACCGCGCCCTCGACTCCCAGCTCGGGCGCACCGTGGCCATCAAGGTACTGGAGCGCAGCGCCGGCGCCGACCCGCGCATCCGCGAGTACTTCCTGCGGGAGGCGCGCGCAGTCGCCCAGCTCATCCACCCCAACGTGGTCACCCTCTTCGACGCGGGTCTGGAGGGCAGCGCCCCCTACCTCGTCATGGAGCTGGTGGAGGGCGACGACCTGCGCACCCGGCTGCAGCAGGGGCCGCTGCCCATGAAGGACGCAGTGGTGCTCGCCGCCGGAGTGGCCTCCGCGCTCGACGCCGCCCACAACCGCAAGATCATCCACCGCGACGTCAAGCCCGAGAACATCCTCGTGGCCCCGGATGGCGCCGCCAAGCTGATGGACTTCGGCGTGGCCCACGTGGTGGCCGAGACAGGCGACCGCAGAGCGACCATCATCGGCACCCCGGTCTACATGGCGCCCGAGCAGATCAGGGGGGAGCCCATCGGCGGCTTCACCGACACCTACGCCTTGGGCGTCGTCCTCTTCGAGTGCCTGACCGGCGTGCCGCCCTTCGACCCCAACGGCGCCCTCTACCACCACGTCAACTCGCCCCCGCCTGATCCCCGCCAGCTGCGGCCGGAGCTGCCCTCCCCGCTCGCCGAGACCGTGCTGCGCTGCCTGGCCAAGGACCCGCGCACGCGCTTCCCTTCCGCCAAGGCTCTCAGCGACGCGCTGCTCGCGCTAGCTTCCTCCCTGGCCGCCTGAGTCACTCCCCACGACGACGGCGCGCCGCCTCCTCCTGGTGGCATCGCGCAAGCTCGCGCTTCATCGCCAAGACATGGGCCTCGTAGTCATCCAGGCCCGCGTCGGGGGACCACCCCATCTCCTCCGACGTCACCTCGACCACGATGCTGGACAGCGTGCAGTCGGGGTCCTGGGGGTGAGCGTCGCACCAGAGGTGAACGACGTTGGGCACCCCCTTCTTCGGGTTCACCGGACCGCGCAGGAACTGCTCCTCGCGTCGGGCCGTCAGCCACGCCTTGCGCCGGGCGATCCCCTCCTCGATATGCGCGCAGGGTGCACCCGCCGCCGCATCGGGCGCCCGGGAACCGGGAGCTGCCTCTGCCGCGTTCGGGCCCTGGACGGCGGCGACGCCCGAGTCTGGGGCCTCGCCCGCAGCGGCATCCCCGAGCAGCACCGCGGCGAGCCCAGCGCACGACCCAAGCACCTGCCAGCGGGTCACGCCTACTCCCCGCCACGCGATGCAGGCGGCTTCTCGCCCGGCTCCTTGCGCCGCGCGAGGAAGAGCACCTCGTTGACGCAGGAGCGACCGCCCTCGCGGCGGAAGACCTCGATCTCGCGGC
>JACRCT010000755.1 GCA_016218885.1 Deltaproteobacteria bacterium
CCAAGCGAAACGATGGAAGACCGAGGTGCAGCAACTGGCGACGCCGAAGCCTGCATTGTGGGGCAACGAATCGCCGCAGCACGTTGTCCTCGACGCTCGTGACCCAGACCGCCCTCTCCGGATAGCCGACCCGGCCGCCGGCAAAGGGTGCGTTGCCGACCACCTTCACATCCGCCGCAGCTCGCGCTTCAGGCGCGCGCGCTCCTCGGCGAGCAAGGGGCGCCCTCCGAAGCGGGCCGCGAGGTAGCGCTCCGCGATCTCCTCGGCGAGGGCCGACTCAGGTCTGCTCGCTCGGCGCAGCTCGCCGACCAGCTCACGCGCTGTCTGACCGGGGCGCTTGTCGATGCCCCGCCTTCGGAGCTTGCGCAAGAGGGCGCGATAGAGCCGAACGGCTTCGCGAGACTCGAGCGGAACGACTGCGCCGCCCCGGGCTCGGCGACGAGGCCCGGCAGAGCGCCAGAGCCGGCGCGCGACGACCAGCGAGAGGGCCAGCACTCCCAGCGCCCCGAGGAGACGGCGGATGGGAGGAGTGCTCCCCCCATGGAGCCGGGCGAGCAGCCGCGACACCGCCTGCGCTTCCCCCGAGACACCCGCGACCTGCTCCCGGAAGGAGTAATCGATGACCAGCCGCAGCCTGGCAGAGCGGGCGCGATCGACCAGGTCCGCCCATCGCTGATGCCAGGAGCTGGCGCTGGAGGGTCGCGCGGCAGCGGGCGTGGCGTCGAAGGCGACGAAGCCCGTTTCCGGGAAGAAGGCCTCCGTCCAGGCATGGGCGTCCCCAGCCCTGAGCACGTAGCGTCCGGGCTCGGAGCGCTGCCCACCGTAGTAGCCCACGGCGTTGCGTGCGGGGACCCCTGCAGACCGCAGCAGCACCGTGAGCGCGCTGGCGAAGTATTCGCAGTGCCCCTGACGGCGCTCGAAGAGGAAGTGGGCGAGCGGATCGGCGTCCCCTTCCCCTCCGTCGAGATCCAGCGTGTAGGAGTAGCCGGTGAGGAGCGCGCGCTCGATGGCGCGCGCCTTGTCGAACGGGTCGGTGAGCCCCTCCGTCCAGCGACGGGCAAGGGCTGGGATCCGCGGGTCGAGCCCTTCGGGCACCGAGAGGTAGCGCTCGCGGATCTCGGTCGGATACTCGGCACCCTTCGCCGAACGAGCCACGGCGGCCGGCCCCACCCGCAACGCGTAGGAGTAGCCCGCCTCGGGAACCGGCTGCAGGGTCAGATCCCCGGCGGAGTCCTGCTCGAGCAACAGGCTCGTCACCAGCTGACGCGCGGGCACCCGGCGGGGATAGGAGACCTCCCGGGTTCCCTCGGGCACGAAGACCACTGGCGAGCCGCCCTCTGGAAGGATGGTCACCTGGGCTGTCCAGTCACTGGGCAGCGCGCTTCCCCCTATCCGCAATCGCTGCACCGAGCTCGATCTCGGATTCGCCGAGGAGCTCCACACCTTCCCGTCGAAGCGATCGAACGACTTGCCTTTCCAGCGCAGGTCGAGCGCCGCCACCCCGGGGTCGGGCGAGACCACCACGTGGGCCACCACCCGCGGGTCGTCCTTGATCATTCCCCGGCCGCCGAGCCGAAGCGTGGTGGAGAACCCGGCGGTCGAGCGCCGGTGACCCAGCAGGGGCGAGAGGAAGCCGGTGGTGAAACGAGGGAAGGCAAAGAAGACGACGATGGCGCCGCAGAGGGCCAGCATCGCCAGGACACCTACCGCCCCCATGAGCCGGGCGCTGATCAGCCTCCGGACAGCCGACGGAGACGACTGAGACTCGACGGCTACCCGCTCGAGGTGCGTGAGCGCCAGCGCGAAGCTGATCGCCACCGTGAAGCCCGCGAAGAACAGACCGTAGAGGAGATCGGAAGCCAGCGCTGCTCCGGCCGCGACCATCATCAAGGCCGAGAGGTACAAAGGGCCGTCATCCACCGGCCCCTGGCGCGCGAGCAGCCTGCTGGCGGTGACCGAGGCCGCAAAGAGAGCGGCACCGACCACGAAATCGTAGAGCCCTGCGAACCAACCTCCGAGCAGCAGCCCGAGCACGCTGACGGTTGCGAGGGTCAGGAGCCGGCTTCGTCCCTTGCCGATCCGCTCTCCCCAAAGCAGCGAGGCAAGCCAGGCGGCCCCGAACAAGGCAATGGCAACCACGGGCAGCTCACCGGTGTGGGCCACCGCCCCAAAGGCGAACGCCACCGCGAGCGAGGAGGCCCCTTTGCGAAGGCCGGGCAGGGTCACCGGCCACCTCCGATGACGAGCACGCTCTCTCCATGAGGGTCGGGGGCCGGCGCATCGGCCAACACCGGGGCGAGCACGGCGAGCTCACGCAGCAGCCGCCGCAGCCCTCCCGGACCGGCCGCTGGCGGCACCCAGGTACCGCTGGCAGCCAGCCCCACCTCCAGACCCCGACCGGAGAGGCGCCGCGCGGTCACGGCCGCTTCGCGCACGCTGCGCTCCAGCAACTCGGGTGTCGCCCCCCGATGCTCGAGCAGGACGACCACCCGCCGCCGCTGCTCGCGCTCGCGCTCGACGGCCAAGAGCCGCCCCACCGCCGCGCTCTTGCGCCAGTGGACGAGCCGCCGATCGTCGCCGGAGCGCAGCTCCCGCAGCCCGAGGAATTCGGCGCCCATCCCCGAGCGCCCCTCGGGCCGCTCGCCCTCGCGATGGCCGCCGCGCACCCGGCGCTCGGGGGCCGAGGCGCGCGCGGGGAGCACCCACAGCTCGTCAGGGGCATCGAGCGGCAGCCATTTCTCGAAGAAGCCGAACGGGAAGCGGGTGGAGACCGCCACCTCGCCCAGCTCGAAGTGCCCGCGGCGGGCGGAGCGCGTGACCAGGCTCGCCGAAGCCGTCTCGCGGGGCCCGACCAGAAGGACCGCCGCCCTCGCGCCCGCGAAGGGCCCGCGACGCTCGCTGAGCGAGAGCGCGGGGGTGGGCCAGAAGCGCTTGGCGCTGGTCACCTCGTAGCTCACCCGGAACAGGTCCCCCGCCGCGGGATCGCGAGGCAGCCGCCGCCGGACCGAGAGGCCCTCCAGCGCGCCCTCGGACAAGACGCCCGACGCCACGATCACCGTCAGCTGCAGGCCCAGGACGAGGAAGAGCAGGTTGTTGCCGGTGTTGAGGGCCGCAACGCCCACGCCCAGGGTGAAGGCGACGTAGTACCAGCCCTCGCGGGTGAAGCGCAGGCGCTTGCGCCGCCGCCAGGCGGGAGCGCCGCTCTCCCCCCGCTGTCCGGTGCGTTGCGCCGCGCCTGCCATCGCCTACTCCGGCACGGGAACGCGCTCGAGCAGATCGGCCAGGATCCGCTCGGCCTCGCCGCGGTCGGCCTCGCTCGCATCCCGGCCCGAGGGCACCACGCGATGAGCCAGGCAGGCCACCGCCACCCTCTTCACGTCGTCGGGCAGCAGATGAGCGCGGCCGTCGAACAGCGCGCAGGCGCGAGCCGCGGCCAGCAGGTTGAGCGCGCCGCGGGTGGAGGCCCCGCCCGCCAGCTCGGCGCTCTGGCGCGTGGCCCGAACCAGGGCCACCACGTAGCCCGCCAGCGCCGGGTCGACCTGCACCGCGTCCGCCGTGGCCTGCAGGCGAAGCACCTCGGCGGCGCTCGCCAGCGGCCGCAGCGTGCGCACCGGCTCGTCGGAAGCGCGGGAGAGCAGGATGTCCTGCTCGACCGCCGCGTCGGGGTGTCCCAGACACAGGCGCAGCATGAACCGGTCGAGCTGCGAGTCCGGCAGCGGATAGGTGCCGGACTGCTCGCGCGGGTTCTGGGTGGCGAGCACGAGGAAGGGTCGCGGCAGAGGGTGCGTCTGGCCGTCCAGGCTCACTTGAGCGTCGCTCATCGCCTCCAAGAGCGCCGACTGGGTCCGCGGCGGGGCCCGGTTGAGCTCGTCGGCGAGCACCACCTGGGCGAAGACCGGCCCGGGGCGGAAGGCGAAGGTGGCGCTGCGCGCGTCGAAGACCTGCGCCCCCACGATGTCGGAGGGCAGCAGATCGCTGGTGAACTGGATGCGGGAGAACGACAGCTCGAGCGAGCGCGCCAGCGCCTGGGCCAGGGTGGTCTTGCCCACTCCGGGCACGTCTTCGACCAGCAGGTGGCCGCGGGCCACGACCGCCGCGAGCGCGAGCTCGACCACCGCTCGCTTGCCGCGCAGCGCGCGTTCCACGTTGTCAGCCAGCCGGCACAGCAGCTCGCGTGCCGCAGCTGGGGTAAGGGCATCGAAGGTGTTCGGGCGGGGGGCCGCTTCTGGCATTGGAGATCGGGGCAGGCAGGTGCAGGCCTTCAGGCCCAGCAGATGAACGATGAGCGAGCGATCATTACCCTCCCTGCGCCGCGGGCGGCAAGGCGCAAGCCGCCGGCAGGGCTGCCTCGGCCTCTGCGCCCGCGAGCTTGCGGTACTCGAGGCGGACCCGATGCGGGTAGGACCCGGGCGGCGCGGCCTGGCCCGACAAGGACAGGCGCCGGGCAGCGGTGGGTCCGGCGTTGTAGGCCCACAGCGCCAGGTCCAGGCAGGGGAATTGGCGGACCAGCCCCGCCAGATAGGCTGCCCCCAGCTCGAGGTTGCGCTCGAAGTCGAACAGGTCGCGCTCGCGAAGCGCGGGGACGGCGGCGCCGGGGCTCTTGCTCAGCTCCCGGGCCGTGGCAGGCATCAGCTGCATCACCCCCAGGGCCCCCTGGTCGCTCACCGCGAAAGGGTCGAACTGGCTCTCGACGATGGCCACCGCCGCCACGAGGCGCGGATCGAGCCCCCGTCGCCGCGCCTCCCGCACCACCGCCGCCGCCAAGCGTCGTGCCTGACGCGGCACCAGGCGGCCCTGCCCCCGCTCGATCGCCCGGCGGATGCCCAGCCTGTCTGCCTCGCTGGCCAGGGCGGCGTCGTCGTCGCCTCGAGGGCCCGGCGCGGCGGGCGCCGTCGAGGAGGTGTTGCCCGTCGCCTGGCCACGCTCCCCGTGGACCGCCGCCGCGTCGAGAGCCACCACCCCGCCGATCAGCAGCGCCGCCCACCTGCCCGCCCGCCTCGTGCCCATCGGGACCCCCGCTCGGCCTCTCGCCTCCCCCGCTCGGTGGAAGATGAGTGCGGCCGCGGCGCGAGCGGAAGCCTCCCCTCGGGCGGGCGCTGCAGCGGGCGCTTGCCCTCGCAGCGCAGGTGGATAGCTTCCCGCCCGATGCTCTGGTCGATGACCGTCCTTCTGTTCGTGCTGTGGGCGCTCGGGGTGGTGAGTGGAGCCGCTCTGGGAGCCTGGGTCCATCTACTGGCGGCTTTTGGGTTGGTGGCGCTGGTGCTGGCGGCGGCGCAGGCAGCTGGCCGGCGAGGTCGAGGCCGCGCCGCGCGACCGTGAGGAGAGTGTCGATGCAGCCCCCCCTGTTCGGCGCCGGAGGCCCCTGGGCGGAGAGCGTGGCCCTGCCCCGGGACGTGCTCGGCTACGTCCGGCGCGAGTGCCCCGAGTGCCATCGGCTCTTCAAGGTCAAAGGCACTCCCCTCGAGGGGATGCTGGTCTTCGCCCGGCTCGCCTCGCAGGTGACGCACGCCAACCGCGAGGAGGCCGACTGGCCCGAGGTGGTGCGCTTCTGCCCCTACTGCGGGTTCGCCGCCACCGACGAGCGCTGGTTCACCGCCGAGCAGCGCGCCTTCCTCGACAAGCGCGGCGAGGTGCTCGAGCAGGAGCTGCGCTTCGAGCAGCTGGCGCACGTGGAGCGAACGCTCTCGGTGAACCCCGGCCCGACCTTCCTGCCGGTCCGTCCCGAGCGCCTGGCAGCGACACTGGCTGCCGAGCCCAACGACATGCGGGTCTTGCCCCTGTTCTGCTGCCACGAGGAGATCAAGGTGTCCGAGGGCTGGCTGGGTGCGGTGCGCTGCTTCTTCTGCGGCACCGAGCACGAGCTGGGCGCGGCGCTGCTGCGCGATCGCCTCTCGCGAATCCTGTCCTGAAAAAGGGTCGCCGCAAGCTCGTTCCGCCTCCGACCCCGCCACGGAGCGTCAGAGCCACGACCGTCAGGGAGTGATCGCGCCCCAGATCCCGCCCAACCCGGCCCTGCCCGGCGCGCGAATCAGGAAGCCCGCGTGCGGGAGCGCTCGGCGAAGAAGGCGTAGGTTCGGCCCAGACCGTCGGCCAGGGAGACCTCCGGCTTCCAGCCGAGGATCTTCGCAGCGAGAGCGGGCGAGATGCAGCTGCGGCGCTGCTCCCCGGGCTTGGCCTCGGCGTGGACGGCCTTGCGGGAGGTCTTGGCGGCCTCCGCCAACCGCTCGTAGAGCACGTTGACGTCGGTCTCGACCCCGGTGCCGATGTTCACCGCCCCCACGTAGTCGGCCTCGAGGGCGAGCACGTTGGCGCGCGCCACGTCGGCGACATAGACGAAGTCGCGGGTCTGCCCGCCGTCGCCATAGATGGTGCAGTCACGCTCGCTGAGGATGCGATCGCAGAAGATGGCCACGACCCCGGCCTCGCCGTGGGGGTTCTGGCGCGGACCGTACACGTTGGCGTAACGCAACGCCGCGTAGGACAGCCCGTATTGCTGCCGGTAGTAGCCCAGATAGAGCTCGCCCGAGGCCTTGGAGACCCCGTACGGGGAGCAGGGCCGCTGCGGGTGCGACTCGGGGGCCGGGAAGACGTCCTGCTCACCGTAGATGGCCCCTCCCGTGGAGGAGAAGACCACGCGCCGGGTCCCGGCCTTCGCCACCGCCTCGAGCAGGTTCAGGAACCCGCCCAGGTTCACCTCGGCGTCGAAGCGGGGATCGGCGACGGAGCGGCGCACGTCCATCTGCGCGGCGAGGTGATAGAGCGCCTGCGGCCGCTCGTCGAGGACGAGCCGGGCCGCCTCGGGGGAGCGGATGTCGAGCACGTGGAGCTTGACGCGCGGGTCGAGGTTATCGCGTCGGCCGCTCGACAGGTCGTCGAGCGCCAGGACCTCGTGACCTTTGGCGAGCAGGGCATCGCAGACGTGCGAGCCGATGAAGCCGGCGCCACCCGTGACCAGGATCTTCATGAGAGCGACTCCTCCGACGCTTTCCTATTCGTTGTGGAAACCGCGGGACCAAGCTCGCAACCCCGCGCGGCGCTCACAAGCCGGGCCAGCCTCAGGCCTTCACCTGGGTGCGGAACCAGACGATCGTGCGCTTCAGGCCCTCTTCCAGATGCACCTCGGGCTCCCAGCCGAGCACCGCCTTGGCGCGCCGGATGTCGGGCTTGCGCTGCTTGGGGTCGTCCTTGGGCAGCGGGGAGAAGGTGAGCTTCCCGCCGCCTCCCGTGAGGCGACGCACGATCTCCAGGAACTCGAGCATCGTGAACTCGCCGGGGTTTCCCAGGTTCACGGGATCCGGGTAATCGCTCTCCGCCAGGAGGAGGATCCCCCGGACCAGGTCGTCGACGTAGCAGAAGGAGCGGGTCTGGGTCCCGTCTCCGAAGACGGTGTAGTCCTCGCCCCGGAGCGCCTGCCCGATGAAGGCCGGGACTACCCGCCCGTCGTCCAACCGCATCCTCGGTCCGTAGGTGTTGAAGATACGGACCAGGCCGGTGTTGGCCTTGAGCGAGCGGCGGAAGCTCGTCACCAGCGCCTCGCCGTAGCGCTTGGCCTCGTCGTAGCAGGCGCGCGGGCCGATGGTGTTGACGTTGCCCCAGTACTCCTCGGGCTGGGGGTGCACCGTCGGGTCTCCGTAGATCTCCGAGGTGGAGGCCTGGATGAAGCGGGCCTTCTTCTCAAACGCCAGCTTGAGCGCGTTCTCGGTGCCCAGCGAGCCCACCCGCAGGGTCTCGAGCGGCAGCCTGGCGTAGTCGATGGGGGAAGCGGGCGAGGCGAAGTTGAGCACGTAGTCGACCGGCCCGGCCACGTCGAAGGGCTCGATGATGTCGTGGCGCAGGAAGCTAAAGCCCGGCTTCTTCTCGAAGGCCGAGAGATTGGCCAGGGCGCCGGTGAGCAGGCTGTCGACCGCCACCACCTCGTGGCCGCGCGACAGCAGGGTCTCACACAGATGCGAGCCCAGGAAGCCCGCGCCCCCGGTCACTACCCATCGCTTGGTTGCCATGCGGAAAGCCTCTTCCTTGGGGCCTCGGGGGGCGACAGGGCCACCGACAGGCCCGTCACGCCGGAGGGCCTACTTGGTGCGCTCGTCGAAGGTCATCTGCCCTGGGAGGTGCTTCTTGTGCCGCTCCAGGACCAGGTCGATCCCCTCGCGGATGAACGAGGCCACCGGGATGCGCGTCTTCTGGCTCAGCACCTTGAGGCGCTCATTCTGCTCGGGGGTGATGTAGACGGTGGTCGAGATCTTGTTGCGCGCCATGCCAGATCCCCTTCGGGCAGCGGCGGACCCTAGATGACCATACGCCTATTGTCAAACCCCCCAGACCCGCGTGCCGCCTGAGGAAAAGTGGCTTGGCGCCCAGGTTCGTCCGGCGCTCAACAAGCCGTCCCCCCGAGCCCTGAAAGAGGAGTATCCTGCGCCCGCTTTTTGCCCCGGGCGCGCAGCCTGGGGCCAGAACCAACGCGGTCCGCACGGGGCCGTACGGAGAAAGATCATGTCGAGGCGTTTCTTGACTCTCGCCTGTGTCGCAGCGCTCAGCGTGCTCGGCACCGGCTGTCCCAGCGACGAATGCAGCTCCAGCGCCGACTGTGCCGACGGCAAGCAGTGCGTGAACGCGAAGTGCGAGGCGCCGACCAGCCCTTGCAGCCCGGCGTGCTCGGGCACGACCCCGGTCTGCGACGAGGCCGCCAAGGTCTGCAAGGTCTGCACAGCCACCAAGGGCTGCAGCCCGACCAAGGTGTGCGACACCTCGGCCGCCAAGGGCGCCTGCGTCTCCTGCCTCTCCAATGCCGATTGCGATGACGACTCCCAGCCGGTCTGCGACCCCGCCACCAAGACCTGTGTGGTCTGCACCGAGGACCAGGGATGCGGCAACAACGAGACCTGTGACACCTTCGTGACCGGCGGCACGTGCGTCGCTGACGGCTGCACCGCCAGCTCCCAGTGCTCGGGCTCCACCCCGGTCTGTGACACCGCCAGCGGGCAGTGCGTGGTCTGCATCGCGGGCGAGGGCTGCGCCCAGGGCGTGTGCGACCCAGCGGTCGCGGGTGGCCGCTGCGTGGACTGCCTGGCCGACACCAACTGTGCGAACGGCCGGATCTGCGAGAGCAAGACCTGCGTGGTCTGCACCGCCGACCGCGGCTGCACCGGCACCCAGACCTGCGACACCGCCGCCGCCAATGGCGCCGGCCAGTGCGTGGGCTGCACCGCCAGCAGCGAATGCGGGGCCGCCACGCCGGTATGCAAACCCGACACCCATGTCTGCGTGGTCTGCACCGCGGACGAGGGCTGCACGGCCCAGCAGACCTGCGACCCCTCGGCGAACGGCGGCGCGGGCCGCTGCGAGGGCTGCACCACCAGCGCCGACTGCGCGGGCAACGCCACGGCCAAGGTCTGCGATACCTCGGCGCACCAGTGCGTGGTCTGCATCGAGGGCGAGGGCTGCTCGGGCGTGACCTCCCATTGCAAGCCCGGCGCAACGCCGGTCTGCGTCGCCTGCCTGGACAACTCCGACTGCGCCTCCCCCACCCCGAACTGCAACCAGACCACCAACGTGTGCGAGGCCGGCCAGACGGCGGCAGAGGAGGAGACGGCGGGGGCATAATATTCGAAGTCGATGAAAATGTTCAGACGCTTCTAGATTTTCAGTATAGGCAGCATTTCACGGCAGAATCTGGTAGCAATGGCAGTTCAAACAATAAG
>JACRCT010000050.1 GCA_016218885.1 Deltaproteobacteria bacterium
CGGACCTTGCGGCCCGTCGTCTCGTGCCGGTGATACAGCCACAGGCCCGCCCCGAGGATCACCGCGGCGATCGTCACGTCGCGCAAGTAAGGCAGGAAGCCCTGCCGGCCGCGCCAGTCAGCGGTCTCTTCCGGCACCTTCGGAGCGGTCTTCTGGGTGGCCATGGGGGTCTCCTCGATGCTTTTCGGGCTCGGCGCACGCGGATCAGGACTTGCGGCGCAACCGATGAAAGGCATTGGGGAATAGCACCGCCAAAAGAGCGGTGTCAAGGAGCCTGCCCGGCTGTGGGGGGCGCAGAGAAGCGCGAGGGCCAACCCCTAGATACCGCTGACGATTCGCCAGGCCCCGCCCTCGCGCTTGAGGGACATCTCCTTGGTGTCCGTCTCGCGCTTCCACTGCAGCGTGCTCTCAGGCCCGAAGATCTGGTAGTTGACGTCGAAAAAGTACTGCACGCGCGCCTTGCTGTCCTCGACGAGGATCTGCTTGACCTCGATGCCCGCGCGCACCACCTTGGTCGCCTCGGCCCACTTGCGCAGCTTCTGCTCCAGCCCGGCGTAGTCGTAGTCGTCCTCGCCCTCGGGCGTGCCGGAGCTCTCGAAGAAGCTCTTGCTCACGGTGCGCATGACGGCGTCGACGTTGCGACCCTCGAGACCGGCCTTGTAGGCCGCTACCAGATCGAGGATCTGCCGCGTGTCCGTGGTGTCACGGATCTCGGTTCCGGGGATGAGCCGCGGGGTGCAACCCACCATTGCGGGCGCGGTGCAAAGCAGCACTGCGGCGATCGCGTGACGCATCGGACCTCCCACAAGCGGGGTGGGGAACGTATGCCCTTGCAACCCGGGGACTGTCAAACTATTCCCCTTTCGAGGTGGCAGCTGCCATGTGCGGGCGATTCACCCAGACCTCCGACGCTGCGACCCTGGCGCAGCGCTTCAGGGCCGTCGTGGCTCGTGGCCCGGCAGTCGAGCCGCGCTACAACATCGCCCCCACCGACTTCGTACCGGTGGTCGTGCTCTCCTCGGCCCAGGAACGTTTCCTCGCTCAATTTCGCTGGGGCTTGCTGCCGGCCTGGGCGCGCTCGCTCAAGGATCGCCCGCAGCCCATCAACGCCAAGGCTGAGACCCTGGCTGCGAGCGGGATGTTCCGCCGGCTCCTGCCCGCCCAGCGCTGCCTCGTCCTCGCCGACAGCTTCTTCGAGTGGACGGGGCCGAAAAGCGCGCGCCGCCCGATGCGCATCTGTCTGCGCTCCCGCGCCCCCTTCGCCTTCGCCGGCCTGTGGGACGCCTGGCAGGACCCAGAGAAGGGCGACGCGCCCGCCCTGCGCAGCTGCACCATCGTCACCGTGGCCGCGAACTCCCTGGTCGCCCCCCTCCACGACCGGATGCCGGCGATCCTGCGTCCAGACGACGAGGAGCGCTGGCTGGACCCGGCGCTGCGTGAGCCCGCGAACCTGGCGCCGCTCCTGAGGCCCTATGACGCCCGCGAGCTCGAGACCTATCCGGTCTCGGAGCAGGTCAACAGCGTGCGCTGTCAGGGCCCGGAGTGCATCGCGCCGCGTTCGCCGGTCGGCGACGGGTAGCTGTCCGGGCCGCGGGCGGCGGGATCGGCGCCGCCCTCGTGGGGCAGGGCGACGATGCTGCCGTACGCCGAGCGTCGGGGATGCTGCTGCCCGGCCGAGCCGAGCGCGCGCCTTGGCCCTACCTGACTGGCAAGACCCGTGCGCATGGCGGGAGAGGAGAGGATCATGGCGGAGAACAAGGGCGAGACCACGGTTTCGGAAGCCGGGAAGAAGGGTGGCGAGATCCGCAAGGAGCAGCTGGGGCCCGAGGGCTACTCCGAGCTGGGCAAGAAAGGCGGCGAGACGGTCGCCCGCGAGCGTGGCCACGAGTTCTACGAGGAGATCGGCCACAAGGGCGGCGAGGCTGGCGGCCACAAGGGTGGCGAGCGGGTACGCGAGCTGGTCGAGAAGGGCAAGGACAGCGAGAAGAAGTAGCGGGGCGCGTGCTCACGGGTCCCGTCGGAGGGGAGGGGGCCGGGCCTGGCGCGTGCGCGGATGCAGGTCGAGAGCGCGCCGGGCCGCCGAGCGGACGAGCGCGCCGGCAGGCTGGGCGCCGGGCTCGAGGATCCGCAGAGCCAGCAGGCCGGCGCCGAGCCTCGCCAGCGCCGAGACGACGAAGAGCGTCTGCAGGCCGAACATCGAATGCCCCAGCACCAGGGCTTCGACCGGGAGCCGCTCGGCGACGGCTCCGCCTACCGCCGAGGCGACCGCGAACGCCACGCCGGAGGCTGCGGAGAAGGCCGCGAGGTAGAAGGGACGACCCTCGCGAGGTGCGACGGCCAGGGGCAGAGCAAAGGCGGCCAGAGAGTGCCCGCTCCAGAGGATGCCGGAAGCGACCGCGTCGATGAGCACCGGCCACAGGTTGTCCGGCGTCGGCAGCAGCCAGATGAGGGGAATGGTGGCGATGCCGAAGGAGCAGGTCACCAGCACCGGCTTCGCTCCCAGGCGATCCACGGCGCGACCCCACGCTGGCACTGCGAGGACGCGGACCACGGCCACGCCCGCGCCCTGCAGCGCCATCAGCGCGAAGCCCATGCGCAGGTTCTGCAGCATGTGGACGGCGAAGAAGCTCCCCGAGATCCCCAAGGCCGCGCTCCAGGCGATCTGATAGGCGAGGAGCGCCCGTGCGCCCGGGTCGGAGAGCGGGGCGAGGGCGGCTTTCAGGCGTGAGGGGTCCTTGCTCCGCTCCTCGCCTCCAGGCTCGTGCTGGCGGGCCATGAGCAACGTGGTCCCGGCACCCGAGAGGCAGGCCAGCAGCGCCAGGCAGGAGAGGGCCAGGTCCTCGTTGCCGGCGGCGCGGGCGTGGTCGACGACCAGACCTGCCGCGAGGTTGGCCAGCGTGCCGGCGACGGTGCAGACCGCGGTGCGGCGGGCGAAGTAGCGGCCGCGCAGCGTGCCGGGGACGAGGTCGCCCATCCACGCGACCCAGGCGTTGTTGCCGACCACCCCCAGCATCGAGGAGACGGCGGCGACGGCGATCAGGACCCCCAGGCGCGCAGAGGCGGGCAGCGGCAGGAAGGGGAGGAACACCAGGGGCAACCACGCCTGTCGCGACGCGGCGACTGCCAAGAGCGCCACCTTGCGCCGTCCCAGCGCCGAGGTGAGCCAGGCCGCGGGCAGGTGCAGCAGTTGCGCGAGGAAGGGCAGGGCTCCCAGGACACCCACGGCGAGCGGACCGCCGCCCAGGTGCAGCGCCCAGCCGGTGAGCACCGCGCCGCCTGCACAGGCATTGAGCACCTCGGCTAGCGCGCCCTCTCCGGTGGACGCGGCCAGCGAGCGGCGCAGGAGCCGGCCGTCGCCAGCGGCACGTCGGCGCGGAGGCGCGGGAGGCACCGCGGGGCAGACCGGGCTGGAGACCGGTGAGGAGGCTCCGGGGCGGAACGAAGGGAAGTGGGGGACCAGAGCAGCGAAGCGGCTCAGAGCGATGCGACGCAGGCGACCTTCCCTACCCACTCCCCGCTCTTCTTCCTCCCCCTCCCGGCTCGCCCCATCCTTTCCTTGAGTGACTCTCGGAAAGGCGCAGAGGGAGGCGGCGTGCTCCTCCTTGGCGCGCAGCCACTCTGCCACGCGGGAATGGGTCTACCCAAAAAGCGAGTCTAAGCAGCCAAGGAGGCGGCGCGCCGGCTGGCCAGGGCAAGCGGAGGCGCCTTGTCCACCCCGATTCGGGGACCGACCTTTCGCTCGTGGGCGGCAAGCCCTCAAAGGAGAAACCATGGCAGAGAAAGAGAAGGGCGATATCTCGGTTCGTGATGCAGGCAAGAAGGGCGGCGAGGTCCGCAAGGAGCAGCTGGGATCAGAGGGCTATTCCGAGCTCGGCAAGAAGGGCGGAGAGACGGTGGCCCGCGAGCGCGGTCACGAGTTCTACGAGGAGATCGGCCATAAGGGCGGGGAGACGGTCGCCAAGGAGCGCGGCCATGAGTTCTACGAGGAGATCGGCCACAAGGGTGGCGAGGTGGGCGGCCCCCGGGTACGCGAGCTCATCGAGAAGGGCAAGGAGGAGGAGAACAAGTAGCCGCCTTGCTGCTCGGTTGAAGGGAGCCGACCGGGGTGGCGCTTGAATGCTTCCTCTATCGGCTCTCTTCGCATGCTGCCGGACACCTCGGGCGGGTGGGACGAGGTGGCAGCTGTCCTCTTCGCAAGCCGCTTCCTATCCTCCTCCGGCCCTTTCACCGGGAGGACGTCCATGGGAAGCGAGACCTGGCACGAGGCGCTCGAGAAGCTCACCCCGGCGACCCAGGAGCTGCATCGAGCGCTCATGTCGGTGGTCGAAGAGTTCGAGGCCGTCGACTGGTACCAGCAGCGCATCGACGCCACGCCGGACCCTGAGCTCCAGGCGATCCTCGCCCACAACCGCGACGAGGAGAAAGAGCACGCTTCGATGATCTTGGAGTGGATCCGCAGGCACGACCCTGCCTTCGGCCGCGCCATGGCGACCTACCTGTTCACCGAGGGGGACGTGACGGCCATCGAAGAAGCGGTGGAAGGAAAAGGCGAGGCGCCCAACGTAGGAGAACGGGCAGAGGGTGCGCGGGCGGACGAGCCTGTTCCCTCTCCCGTAGCTCCAGCTCCACGCGCCTTCACCGTAGGTAGCCTCAAGGGTCGCTGAGCCGAGTCCTCGCGCGGTAGCCGGACCCGGACCCAATGGGAAGGGCCCCGCTTCCGGGGCCCTGCCAGGCATCGACGCTCGCGGACGTCGCTAGCAGCGGGCGATGGCCATGGGGGTTTCCCAGGCCCGCGTGTGCCAGTCCTCGCGGTGGTCTTCGAAGTGCCGCCGGCAGAAGTGCACGCCGTGGTGAGAGCAGTGCTCGGTGGCGAGAGCCTCGCAGTCCTCGGCGTCGCAGCGCTTGAGGAGGTAAGGCAAACCGCTGAGGGTAGAGCGGGGGACCTGCTTCAGCGAAGTCCACTTCCGAGACCGTCGTTCGACGTTCTCCATGGGCCCTCCCGGCCTGTTCAAACGCTGCGACAGGATACTTCATTTGAGAGGCATTCTCAATCGGGGTGAGTCGGCCTCGAGTCCATGGATCGGGTCTAGCCTGGCGGAGTTGCTATGGAAAATGGCGTGTGACGGATGCACGCCGAGGCCTGGGTGGCCACCACCCCATCCTCGATCGCTACGCGGCCCCGCGGCCTGCCTGGGACAGCGCCTCCAGCTGCCGGAGCAGAGCGAGCCCCTTGGTCCGATCGACCATGCTCACATAGGCGACCTTCCCGCGCAGCCAGGCTTCGAAGTGAGGGAGCCCGTCCCGGTTCTGGGCGGCGAGGCCGGTCTTGCGCGCGTTGTGGAGGATGGCGCGCAGCGCCCGGACCTCGTCGCGCCCAACGCCCGGCTTGTCGTTGACCACGATTCCCGTCACCGATTGGCGTCCGGAGCGGCGCACCACGCGGCCCTTCTTCAGCTGGATGGCGAAGCC
>JACRCT010000756.1 GCA_016218885.1 Deltaproteobacteria bacterium
AAGCCCAAGGGGCGGAAGGCCGGCTCGAGCGCGTGGCCGATGCGGCCGGCGACCGAGGCCTCGAGGTTCTCGGCGGCACGGCGGTTCTCGAGCTCGGCGGGGGTGATGACCTTGGCTGCACCCCGGGGTGAAGCGCCCTCGCCGGAGACGACGAGCTCGCCCGCCGCGACTGCCGCGTCCACCCGGTAACTCTGGGCTTTGGGATAGGAGGTCGCGGCCCACAGCAGGATGGAGACCCCCAGGATGATGGTGCCGGCCTTGCGCAGGTAGAGCCCTGCCCGCTCGACCATCTTCAGCGCCGCGCCGCGCAGCGTGGGCAGGCGGTAGGGGGGCAGCTCCATCACGAAGGGCGCGTCCTCGCCCTTGAGCACGGTGCGCCGCAAAAGCAGCGCCAGCACCAGGGCCAACCCGATGCCCGAAGCGTAGATGAGCCAGAGCACGGGGGCGCGCCACGCCGCAGGGAAGAAGGCGGGGACGAGCAGCATCCAGATGGGCAGGCGCGCGCCGCAGGACATCAGCGGAAGGACCAGCATGGTCGTCAGGCGGTCGCGCTCGTTCTCCAGGGTGCGCGTGGCCAGGATGCCGGGCACCGAGCAGCCGAAGCCGGTCATCAAGGGGATGAAGCTCTTGCCGTGCAGACCGAAGCGGTGCATCGCCCGGTCGGTGAGGAAGGCCGCGCGGGCGAGGTAGCCGGTGTCCTCGAGGAAGGCGAGGCCCAAGAAGAGCAGCAGGATGTTGGGCAGGAAGACGATGACGCCGCCCACTCCGCCGATGATCCCGTCGACGATCAGCGAGCGCAGCGGCGAGTCCGAGCCTTGCGGCCAGAGCGAGGAGATGGCTCCTCCCAACCAGGCGAAGCCGGCCTCGATCCAACCCATGGGGAGCTCACCGACCGCGAAGGTGAGCCAGAAGATCGCGTACATCACCAGGGCGAAGATCGGCAGGCCCAGGGCAGGGTGGACCACCACCGAGTCGATGCGGTCGGAGAGGATGCGCGCGTTCGCCCGCTGCGGAGTACGCACCACCTCGCGCAGGAGGCCGTCCACGAACCCGAAGTAGCGCTCGGTGACATAGAGCGCCGCGTCCTGGCCGGCGTCCGCCAGGATCCGAGCGCGCTCGCGGACTGCCTCGGCGAGCGCCGCCCGCCCGTCCTGTGAGGCCTCGGCTCGCGCCACCACGTCGGCGTCGCCCACGACCAGCCGCGCCGCGACCCAGTCGGCGGACATCTTCCCCGCCAACCCCTCGGGGACCTTGGCGCGCACTGCGCCCAGGGCCGCCTCCAGCCGCTCGCCGAGCACGAGCCGGTGGCGGGTGACCGGGCGCGCGGCAGCGCGGGAGATGGCAGCCTTCAAGCCTTCGATGCCCGCGCCGCGGTGCCCCACCGTCTCGACCACCGGGATCCCCAGCAGCCGCTCCATCATCGGGACGTCGAGCACCTGGCCGGCGGCGCGCGCCTCGTCGGCCATGTTCAGGCACAGCACCGGGTTGACCCCCGCCTGCATCAGCTGGGCGAGCAGCACCAGGTTGCGCTTGAGGCCGGTGGAATCGGTCACCACCACCACCACGTCGAAGCCCAGCCCGAGCTCGTCCTGCGCGACGCGCTCCTCGGGCGTATAGGAGCTCAGGCTGTAGGTGCCCGGCAGGTCCACCAGCTCGACGCGCCGATCCTCGAGCGAGAAGCTGCCCGCACGCCGCTCGACCGTCACGCCGGGATAGTTGGCGACCGGCTGCCGGGAGCCGGTGAGGGCGTTGAAGATCGTCGTCTTTCCGCAGTTCGGGTTCCCGGCGAGCGCGATACGCAGCCCGTCCGGTCGGGGGCTCGGGAGGATTTCTGCAGCAGTCTCGACCATTGGTAGGCTCGTCTACATCAAGGTGCAAAAAAAGGGGCCCTCAAGGGCCTCGCCACGGCTTCAGCTCTTCACCACCAGGATCGACCTGGCCTCGGTCCTGCGCAGCGCGAGCTGGGCTCCCTGGCAGCGGATCCACACCGGGTCGCCGCCGAGGCCGACTCGCTCCAGGTCGACGGCGGCATCGGGGAGGATTCCCAGGTCGAGCAGGCGCTGGCGCAGCATGCCCTGGGCGGTGATCTGGCTGACCCGGCCCGTCTGGCCCGGCTTGAGATCGGAGAGGTGGACCACGGCTTTGTTCTCCTGGCGTTCACGGCAGGCTGCGCAGGGGCGATCGAGCGGGCGCAGCACGCCCGCGCCCTTGCCCGAGAGCTGCTCCTTGCCGATGGGGCAGGTGCGGAAGGTCTGCAGCAGATGCGGGGGCACCTTGGAGCAGGAGCCGAGGAACTCGAAGAAGCTGGCCAGCCGGTTCATCGCTTCGTCGGTCAGGCTGTGCTCCATGGCGCAGGCCTGCTGCCCGGCGGCCTCGGCAGGCATCTGCAGCACCTCCTCGAAGAAGCGGGTGAGCAGGCGGTGGCGGGCGAAGACGCGCCGCCCCAGCTGCTCGCCTCGAGGGGTCAGCGCCACGTACTCGCGGCGCACGTATTGAACCAGGTCGAGCTCCGCCAGCCGCCGCAAGGCGATGGAGACCGAGGCCGCCTTCACCTCGCGCGCCTTGGCGATCTCCTTGACCCGCGCAAAGCCGTTCTGCTGCACCAGCAGGTAGATGGTCTCGAGGTAGTCCTCGAGGGCCGAGCTCAGCTGCGAAGGCGAGACAGTGTTCGCGGCGTCGGTCATTGTTAGCCTTATCTAACGAAAAGCCGGGACGGTCAAGTCCCCCGCATGGAGCAGGGACGCGGTGGGCGGTTCGCCCCTTCGCCTGCCTCGCTCCCTCGAGCGGCAGGCCATGGGCCCGGCGGCCGGAGACCTCCAGCCGCGCCGTCGGTACCGGGGTAGGTGCACCGCTGCGTCGTCCGCCGCCTGTGCGGCTCCGACTGCGTGTGTGACGCCTCGCCCGATGCCAGTGTCAGGTGCTTGCCGAGCAGCGGCTGCTCTGTCGGCTGGGAATCAGCTCTTGGCGAAGAACTCCAAGACCCGTCGATTGACCTCGTCGGCGCGAGAGACGAAGAAATCGTGCCCGGCACCCGCCATGATCGCCGACTCGATCTTCGGCGCCAGCGCGGCGAGCTTGGCGACGCCCTCCTTGGCCGGGAAGATGACCTCGCGGTCTCCCACGAGGAACAGAGTGCGCGCGGAGTAGGCATTCCACTGCTCGTCGCTGAGAGGGATGGGGGGCACCATTCGGCGCAAGGCGAAGCTGCGCTGGGCGAGGAAGGCGTCGTCCGCCATGTCGTCGAGGACCTGGGCGCTCGCCGTGTCGGGGTTCTCGGTGGTGCGAACCCAATTCATCAAGTTGCGCATCAAGGCCCGCGCCGGGATGAGGCAAAGGATGGCGCGCCAGATGAAGCCCCAGGGAATGGGCGCGACGGTCCCTGCCGGCGCGAGCAGCACCACCCGCCCGACGCGCTGGGGGAAGCGCAGCGCGTAGTGCGCCGAGATCCATCCACCGTAGGAGAGCCCCAGCAGGTTCACCACGTCGCCGAGCTTCAGGGCCGTGAAGAGCTCGTCGAGCCAGGTCGTGAAGTCGTCGGCGGAGGTGACCGGGCACGTCTCCACGCTGAGCCCGTGGTCGTGGATGTTGTCCACGGCGATGGTTCGGAAGTGCTCCGAGAGCGCCTGCACGTTGCGGGTGAAGGAGAGCCCCGGCGACCCGATGCCGGGCAGCATCACCAGGGGCGGCGCCCCCTCGGGACCGCTGATGCGCACGCAGGTTCGGCCGAACGAGGTCTCCACCATTCGCTCTATCGAGGGGACCGGCCAGGCCGCGGCGCGCAGTTGATAGCGCTCGAGGTAGCGCTGCTGGGCCTTCTCAGAACGGAAGGGATGGAACGAGGGAGCGGCCACGTGGACCTCTGCGGCGAAGTCGCGATCTCGCTCCGGATGGGGCGGGAAGGACAACGGGCTTCAACCTAGCCAGGCACACCCTCGTGTCAATTCAGCGGGACCCGCTGCGAGCGCCTCCGAAGGGGGCTGCTCAGCCCGCGCGCTGGGAAACGAGGGTCGGGGAGACGTCCTCCGGTACCCGGAGGTCGGCCACGAGCGCGTGGTGATCCGACGCGTCGGTGTGCACCACCCGCGCCGAGGTCACCGATACCTCCCGGGCGACGAAGACGTAGTCGATGCGCACCGTGGGCAAGAAGAGCGGAAGAGGATAGGTGCCCCCCGGCCCTTCACCGGCGGCGCGAAAGGCGTCGACCAGCAGGCGGCAGAGCAGGTGGTGCGGCGCGCTGTCTGGGAAGGCGTTGAAGTCGCCCAGAAGAACCTGCGGCAGATCCGAGCGGGACAGGCGATGGGCGATCGTCCCGGCTTGCTGGAGCCGCAGCCGGGCGCGGGTATTCGTCAGGTGCGTCACGTGGAGGAAGACCGGTGCTCCCGGCAGCTCGAGCACCGCCGATCCGTGGATGCGCGGCTCGAGGCCCGGCTCGTTGGGGAGCAGACCGGTGCGGACGCTGCCCAGCGGCCAGCGCGAGAGCAGGGCCAGGCCGTAGTCCCCGCCATCCCAGTCGACGGCGCCGAAGAACCGGTGATGCGCGAAGCCCGCCGCGCTCGCCAGGGCCGCCGCCTGATCGACGCCGCCCGAGCGGGTTGACCGGCGATCGACCTCTTGCAGCGCGACTGCATCCACTTCCAGGCCGCGCAGGAGCTGTGCCACACGAGTGAGGCCGCGCCGGCACGATTGCAGGTTCCAGGTGGCGACACGCAGGCGCCGCGCTGCTGACTGGAAGAGGGACTCGGGTACGCCCACTGCGCGCTGCCTCCTGAGCGAGCGGCGACGCTAGCAGCGCACCGCGCTCGGCCCTAGAGGCGTGCCGATGGGGGCTCGAGCGTCAAGCCCGGGAGGCGGGCAACCGGACAGGGGCCGAAACAGATGGGGCCCCGCGCGGTCATCAGGCTCGGCGAAGCGGCGGCGGATCGGTCGCTCCCTGCGCGTGCTGGAAGAGCGGCCTTGCATCGTTCGGCCAAACGGGCATCGATGGCTGGGAGGAGCCAGAGGCGTGCTTCCGGCATCCAATGACTCGATCGGCTGTGCGGGCTTGAGGCAGGCCAAGGAAGAGGGCGAGAGATGCGCTACCAGGTGGGCGACAAGGCTTCGATGAGCAAGACGGTGAGCGAGAGCGACGTCTACTCCTTCGCGGGGATCACGGGCGATCTCAACCCCGCGCACGTTAACGAGGTGTGGGCGAAGAAGTCGCGTGTCGGTGGACGGATCGCCCACGGGATGCTCACCGGCGGCTTCATCTCCGCGGTGCTGGGGATGCAGCTGCCTGGTCCAGGCACGATCTACCTGCAGCAGTCGCTCAAGTTCACGGCGCCGGTGAGGCTCGGCGACACCATCACCGCCGAGGTCGAGGTGCTG
>JACRCT010000757.1 GCA_016218885.1 Deltaproteobacteria bacterium
CCATCTTCGCGTAGCAGGCGCCGAAGCTGCTGGCCCAGTCCTGGTAGGAGGCGGGAGAGCAGGTCGAGAGAGCGTCCGTACAGTCGAGCGACTCCTCGAGCTTGGCGGAGTCGTTCTCGGTGCAGGTCGCGAAGCCCTCTTCGCACTTGGCGACGTCCAGCTTGTTGACGGTGATGGTCACGGTTCCGGACTGGCAGGGCTCGGCCTTCTTCTGGAGATCGTCGTTGTCCGCCATCCGCTCGCAGACCGACTGGCTGCAGCCGGCGAGGGTGATGACGGCAAGAACCACGGTGATGAGCTTCATGGCGGCCTCCAATGAAAGGTGCCGCAAGGTAGCCCTCCAGCTGTCCGGCTGTCCAATCGGCCTTCGCGGCCAAGCCAAGGGCAGGCATTGACGACTGCCGACAGGGGGTTGCCCGCATCTCTCATCCACGAGTGCTCTCCCCATGTAGAAAGCAGCTTGGGTCGGCCTCCCTGAGGTCGCGCGCGCTGCTCTGGACCACCCGGAAGCAGAGGTCCCGTGCGAGGGGCCCCGCGCTTCCGGCGGCTCAGGTCGGCCAGGGGTGAGCGGAGGCGGCGAAGGCGGTTACACTGCTGCCGGTCGCGGATCGTCCGCGGGCTAAGCGTTCGCGAGGAAATCCATGAGCTCCAAGAGCGCCGTCACCGACCGCGAGTACCTCGCCGCGCTGTGCCGCACCGTGCCCTACACCGTGGTCGAGTCGGTGCTCGCCGATCCCCGCGAGGCGGCGCTGCGCTCCCTCGAGTTCGAGGGCACGGTGATGTTCGCGGACTTGGCGGGCTTCACCTCGCTGTGCGAGGAGCTCGCGGCCCAGGGCGCCGAGGGGCTCACGCGCCTGTCGGGCACCGTCGACCAGATCTTCACTCGCCTGCTCGAGCAGGCCATCTTCCCCTTCCGCGGATACGTCATCCACTTCGGGGGCGACTCCATCACCACCGTGTTTCGCGACGAGGACCACGCCGCGCGCGCGGCCGCCGCCGCGCTCGAGGCCCAGCGTCAGATGGACGTCGAGCTCTCCACCCTGGTCGAGGGCAACCAGCGGTCGAGGCTGCGGATAGGTCTCGCCACCGGACCCATCCGCCTGTCGCTGATGGGCGATCTGACGCAGCGTGGGCTGGTCTGCGCCGGGCCCCCCGCCCACCGCGCCATCGTCATGCAGCAACGCGCCGAGCCGGGAGCGGTGATGGCCGACGCCGGCACGCTGCGGCAGCTGGGCGGGCGGGTCCAGGTCTCGGCTGCGAGCGCGGAGCAGGCGGTCCTCGTCGCCCTGAACGAGAAGGTGGCGCGCCGCCCTCCCTTCATTCCTCTCGAGGGCCGCATCGAGCAGGACGCCAAGGCCAAGATCGCCCTGCTCGAGCCCTTCGTTCCCCGACCCCTGGCAGCCCGCCTGCGCTCGACGCCGGCAGGGTGGAGGATGGAGGGCGAGCTGCGCCGAGCGGTTATCATGTTCGTGGAGCTCTCCCGTCTGGAGGCGGCCGGCTCCGAGGTGGTGCTCAACCTCTCGCGGGCCCTGATGCGTGCCTACCGCAAGTACGACGGGCTCGTCGCCAAGACCGACCTCGCCGAGCAAGGGCACCGCATCATGGTGCTCTTCGGGCTCCTGATGCCCTCGGCCTTCGACGCCGAGCGGGCTCTGCTGGCGGCGCTGGAGGCCACGGCGCGGGTGCGCAGCTACGCTGCCTCCAGCGGGCTGCAGGCCAGCGTGCGCTCCGGGGTCCACGTGGGGCAGGTCTACTTCGGCACCGTGGGCAGCGACTACCGGCACGACATCACCGTGCTGGGCGACGCGGTCAACGTCGCCGCCCGCATCGCCGCGGCGGCCGAGCCCTTCGCGGTCCTGGCCTCCGAGGAGGTGCTCGCGAGCACCGGCCGCGAGTTCTCGGTCTCGGCGCGGGCAGCGGTGCACGCCAAGGGCAAGCGCATGCCCCTCAAGGTGGCGGCGGTGAATGCCCCGGCGACCGGCGTCGCCCACTACCTGCAGCCGCGGCGCCGCGTGCGTTTTCTGACGGGGCGGGCGGCCCAGGGCGAGCGAGTCCGCCGCCTGGCCGAGGAGGCGATGGCCGGAACGGCGCGGATCCTCGGGGTGGCCGGCGGGCAGGGCACGGGCAAGAGCGCCTTCCTCTCCAGCGCCATCGACACCTGGCTGCACGGTGGAGGCATGGGGTTGTTCGCGAGGTGTCGCTATGCGACCAGCGCCCAGCCGCTGGCGCCCATCGTCTCCATGTTCGAGACCTACTTCGGCCTGGTGGGAGCCCCCGACGACGCCGACCAGCGCGAGCGGGTCCGCGCGGGCCTCGCCGGCCTCAACCTGGATGAGGTCTCCCCCGAGCTCGAGGCGCTGCTGCTGCCGGTGCGGCGGCCTGACGGAAGCCTCGAGAACTCGGTCGACCTGACCGACAGCCAGGCCCGGGAGCGGGTGCTGGCGAGCATCGTGCAGTTCATCGATCGGCGCTCGGCCCGCGAGCCCGTCCTCTACGTGATCGAGGACCTCCACCTCGCCGACAGCCTCACCTTGGATCTGGTGGGGCGCGTCAGCGGCCTGTACGCCGACCGGCGCCTGTTCAGCCTGCTGACCTACGAGCCGACCGCCAACCTCTCCAGCCTGCGACGGGGCCTGAGCGAGGAGATCTCCCTGGGCAACCTCGATGCCGAGCAAACCCGGGAGCTGCTCTGCCACGAGCTGGGCGCGGCCTCGGTCGAGACCGGGCTGCTCGCCTTCCTGCACCGGCGCAGCGGCGGCAACCCCGGTCACCTGGTGGAGATCCTGCGCTTCCTGCGGGAGCGGGGATTCCTGACGATGCGCGCCGGCGTGCTGCATGGGCCGGCCGGAGGCGTCGCCCTGCTCGACGA
>JACRCT010000766.1 GCA_016218885.1 Deltaproteobacteria bacterium
CGCATCCGTCCCGGCATCCGGCCCCGGACCCGGCTCCGGTTCCAACTTCGACTCGGGTTCCGCATCCTTGGCCTCCGGTCCCGCGTCCGGCCCGGCGTTCGCTCCGACTTCGCGGACGTCCGCTTCCGTCTCGCCGATGGTGAAGCCGTCGTGGAAGACGATGCCGTCCTGTGTGATCACGTCGTTCCGGTAGAGGCCCTGCTTGAGGTAGTTGGTCTGCCCCGAGAACATGTTCGCCGCGCTGCGTCGGGGGAGCACCAGCCGGCCGTCGTAGTAGAGCTCGACGAAGCCCTCGGACGCGTTGGCAGACCACTTCGCGTGGAAGACGAAGTCGTGCCACACCCCGCGCTCCAGCGGCGCCCGCCAGATTGCCTGCCCCGACACGTCGAGGACGATCTCCTCGCCGTAGATGTCGAACTCCACCGGCGGCGAGCCGCTCGACCCGCTGTGATGGAACTGGGTGAACACCTGCCAGGTCCGGTTGCTGGGGTAGGACGGGTCGAACATCGTCTGCCAGCGGTAGTAGCGCTCCATGCCTTGCGTCTCGTTGCTCATATAGACGAGCTCGTTGCGATTGCCGCTGGCGTTGATGGGGTCGTCGCCCTGCTTGACCAGGACACGCACCGCGTGGCCGCCCTGCGCCACCGGGGAGGCCACCACCCTCATCCGGTCGCTGCTGACGATCTGCGACCTGCTCCATTGCGTGGTGTCACCGGTCTCGAAGTCGCCGCGCCAGAGCACGCGGGCAGAAGCAATGGCAGGAAGCAAGGCGAGGGCGGCGGCGACGGCGGCAGCCAGAGAGGAGAGGCAGGAACACGTCATGGGATCCTCGAGGAGAAGGGCAGGTGTCTGCCGCCTCATGGCAAGGCCCGCGCCAGTCCCTGTTTCCCCGCGCAATGCGCTCGGCGACGAGGGGAGACTCGTCGACGCCAGAGCACACCTGTGGACAGGCTGCTCCGGGCAAGCGGACGACGCCCCGTAGGTGTTCTCGGGGCGGCAGGGGTGGACCTGACGTGTCCGGTCGCTGAAGCTCTCCGCTCGGACGCCTGTTGCCCCCGCTCCGGCCGGTCCAGGCTCTCCTAATCGCGACGGAGCAGTGCGCGGAAGACATACCCCGCGACGGTGGGGTTCTCCTTGAAGCGTCGCGTGGAGTAGCCATACCAGTTGGGTCCGAAGGGGACGTAGACGCGCACCCGGTGCCCGGCGGCGATGAGCCTGCGTCGAAGGCCGGGCAGGACCCCCAGCAGCATCTGGAACTCGTACTGGTCCCGGTTGAGCCCGTGCGCGCGGAGGCTTCGCTCAGCGGCCTGGACCAGCACCTCGTCGTGGGTAGCGATGCCCACGTAGCAGCCGCCCGCGAGCATCTGCTCCAGGAGCCGCACGAAGCTCTGCTGGATCTCTTCGCGCCCCTGGAAGGCGATCTCCGCGCTCTCGCGGTAGATGCCCTTCACCAACCGGAAGTTGTGGAGCGTGGGGAGCAGCGCGCGCAGGTCGGCCTCCGTGCGGCGCAGGTAGGCCTGGAGGACGACGCCGGTCCTGGAGAAGTCACGGTGCAGGGCCTGGAAGAGCTCGAGGGTGGCGGTCGTGACCGAGGAGTCCTCCATGTCGAAGCGCACGAAGATGCCCAGCTCGTCGGCGACCTCCAGCAGGGCGCGCACGTTCTCGAGGCAGAAGGCCGGGTCGAGCTTCAGGCCCAGCGAGGTGAGCTTGATCGACAGGTTCGAGTCGATCCTCTCGCGGGCGATGGCGCGCAAGGTCGCCACGCTCTGCTCACGCGAGGCGATGGCCTGCTCCTTCGTCTGCACGTCTTCGCCGAGCACGTCGAGGGTCGCGCACGCTCCTTCCGCCTGGACGGCACGCACCGTGCGCACTGCGTCCTCGAGCGTCTCCCCGGCGATGTAGCGCGAGGCCAGGCGGCGCACCACGGGCAAGGGGACAAAGGGGAGTGAGGCGACGACGAGCTTGTTGAGGGTTTCCATGGCTGTGGCATCTCTAACGGGCGACGCGGCGAGGGGCCAGGTTCCGAATTCCGAAAACGGAGCCAGGTTCCGACTTCGATAGCCCGCGGGCGAGCGCTCCCGTAACCAGAGCCGGTCGTCGGCGAGGCCTCTCTGCCAGGTCCCGACTCGAAGTCGAAGCCCATGCAAGTTCTTCGTGTTTCCAGTAGCTTCCACCCATGTCGAAGCGCAAACCGGGCGATGGCGAAGTCGAGGATGGTTTCCAGCCGCTGGGCCGGCTCTACGAGGGCGAGGCGGCGCTGCGCAAGCTGCTGGCGTCGGCGGGCTCCACTTTGAGTGTCCCCGAGGCGGCCGACCTCTTCCTGCAGGCGCAGGCCGAGGGCATAGGGGCCGACGAGGTCTTCCCCGATCTCTTCGACGAGGAGCCGCACTTCCACTCGGCCAGCGAGGCTCGCCGTCTGTATTCGAATCTCTTCGGTCTGTGGGATCGCGTCGCAGCCGGCGGCCCCTTGGAGCCCACGAAGGCGGAGCAAGGACTTGCTGGCCGGCGGGAGCCGTCTCCAGCGCCTGAGCCCATCGACGGACCGCTGACCGACGCCTTCGTAGAAGCGGCCTGGAAGCACCTGGCCGACCTGCCGCAGCGCGAAGGGGAACGCTGGATCCACCGCTGGGAGAACACCCAGCCCGAGCTGACCGAGGCCCTGCGCGTCGAGGCCGGCGAGGACATGGCGGTCATGGAGAACGCCGACACGTTGGCCTATGAGCTCTGGGCCATGTTCGAGCTCGCCCGGCCCGGCAAGCGCATCCGGCCGGTGCTCATGGATGAGTTCCAGGCGGCGCTGGATGCGACCGACATGCCCGAGCCCGCACTCGACCGCTATATCGATGAGGCGGTGGCCGAGGCGGCTCTGGACGAGCAGCAGCCTCTCACCGAGGGGCAGGCGAAGCAGGTCGCGCGGATCGCGCGGGCGGTGGTGCGCTCGCTGGCGCGTATCCGTCCTGCCGCGTGAGCCGGTTCTTGGGCTTTGCGCTTGCGCTCTGCGGAGCGGTCGCCGCTGCGGCGATCGCCAGTGCTCCCCAAGGCAGCTCGTGGAGCGCCCTGGCGACGGCATTCGCTGTCGGGGGGCTCCTGATTCTCTGGCTGGTTCGCGGTACTTGGGGCGGTCCACTCGCCAGCGAGCAGGGGAGAGCAGGGTGGTGGCTCCCCGTCGCCATCCTTCCGCTCTTCTTGCCCTTGTGGACGATGCCCGTGGCGCCGGGCGCGGACATGGCCATGCACGCCGCGCTGGGGAGGGCGCTCGCCCAGGGCAGTGGCGCCTTGTCGCCGGCGTGGGGAGAAGACGTCGCGGTCGCGCTCTATCCCCGGGGGCTCTCGGCCCTCATCGCGCTGGTGAGCCCGCCGCTCGGTTTCGCCAAGGCGAGCCTGTTGGCCGCGGCGGTCAGCTATTGCGTCGTCTTCGTGGGATTGGGGGCTTTCCTCCAGTGGGGCGTGCGGCTTTCCCATCCCTTCGCCTGGGCGGCCGTGGCGCTGCTC
>JACRCT010000767.1 GCA_016218885.1 Deltaproteobacteria bacterium
CCGCACCGTGTCGGCCCCGCGGATCGAGGCCTCGGTGGTCGAGCAGATCCGCGCAGTCGGTCGTGATGCCGCGCTGGTTGAGGAGACCGCCAATGCTATCGAGCGCAGCCGACGGACCGAGGGCCCGGCGCTTGCCGCTGAGAAGGAGCGCCTGCAGAGGCTCCTGGTCGCCGCCGAGGCCGAGTCGAAGCAGCTGGTGGCGAGCCTCGGAGACCAGGCCGGGCTGGCCAGCCGGGCCATCCTGGAGCGCCTCGGCGATGTCGAGCGCCAGGCCCAGCAGATCCAGAAGCGGCTGCCCGAGATCGACGCCAACCTCGCCGCGCTGGGGCAGAAGCCGGTCAGCCCAGAGGCGGTGGCGAACGCCCTCGCGCTCTTCGACCCGGCCTGGGAACGGCTCCTGCCGCGGGAGTAGGCGAACCTGCTCCAGATGCTCCTCGAGTTGGTCGTCTACGACGGCACGACGAAGGGCGTCGAGCTCTCTCTCAGGCCGACCGGCATCGCGGCGCTCGCCACCGACATGGCCTCCATCCTGTCGCCCGCCCTGCACGCTCCACTGCGCGGCTCCAGCGAGGAGACCCCATGACCGCCAGCCCCGCCAGCCCCATCACCATCCGGTACAGCATGGCGCCGAAGGTGCGAGAGAAGCTCGAGTCGCCGTCCGCCCCCGGACGCATCCCACGCGTCACCCGCCTGCTGGCGCTCGCGCACAAGTTCCAGCGGATGATCGACGACGGCACTGTCGAGTCGATGGCGGACTTGGCCCGGCTCGGGCACGTCACCCGCGCCCGGGTCACCCAGATCATGGACCTACTGCTGCTAGCGCCCGACATCCAGGAGGCGCTCCTGTTCCTCCCTTCCGGCGAGCGCGGGCACGACCCCATCCACCTGCGCGAGCTGCGCTACGTCTGCCAGGCCCCTGTCTGGGCGGAGCAGCGAGCGCGGTGGGCGGAGCTCGGTGTTGCCACTCAAGGAGTCCGAGTCCCCGACGAGAAGCGACGGGAAGAGTGAAGTCCTCCCTCCAGCCACTGGAGCATTAGTAGCTGAGTTGCCTCAATGGTTCTAGGCCGGCGGCTTGCCCAGGTCGCTGCTTGGGTCGAGCGACGCAATATCGGGGCTGCCCACAAAACTTTGTCGCCCTCGCGCTATGGTCGGCGGTTGGCGCAGCAGGACGGTGGCCCCTGGACGCGCTGACGCGAGCGAGACGGCGCACGCACAATGCGCCCAACCAATTCGTGGGAGCCATGCGTGCTCCGGAGACGGGGGCTAACCCTCCTCGTCTATGGCGGGCAGCGCGACACCGACCCCCCAATCACGATCGGCCTCGCTTGAGCCTTTGATGTCTTCGTCCCCGCTGAAAACTGCGATGACGGGTGGCGCAGTTCCCTGTCCAAGATAGTGAGAATGCTCCGTAAAATCGAAGCGGCCTCCGGCGCTCACGCCAATGGCCAACTCGTTGAAGACCAGCCAAGTGGCGTGCTTGCCCTTCAGTTCGGCCTCATTCACGAAGCGGCGAAGTTCTGCTTGCCTATGGCCGATAGAATTCTCTCGTTCGAAACATGCATGCAATGCCGTGTGTGTGCCACGCGAAGCGAGCTGATCTAGCCCTTTGAACAATCGCGCATAGCCGATTCTCTTTCTTTTCCACGTAGCCTCGCTTTCAAGAACTCTCCAGAGTATCGCGGAGTCCCAATCCACTTCATCCAGGAAGGAGGGGCCCCGGAAAGTGGCGCTTATCGCCTGAACGAGACCGTCCCACGATCCGTTCGCGGTGTAGTCGTAGCGCTCCTTGAACCATTTCGGCGAAGGATAGAGCCAGGAGGTTGAACAGTCGGGCGAAGGAATAGGACAGACGAGTAGTGTATACGTGGGGCAGATCACCGCCCCGCCGCGACGGAAAGAGTCCAAACAGGCGGTCTCTAGCTCCTGCGTGGCGAGGACTGTCGGATCGCCATGGATTGTGAGTTCGACTCTCACTGCACGCCGGAGGGAATGAAACTTGTGCAGAATCGGGTGAAGTTTCGAGCGCATTTCCTCTCGAAGCTCCGCGTGGTAGTCGGTTGTCCGATCGAATTTCTTGCACTCAACAAAAGTTGTCTCCGCCAAGTGGACCGAGAAATCAGGCTTCGCTCCGTCCGTGTTTTCCGGGATGAACTCGAGCGTCCCGGAATCCGCAAGTCGGGCGTAGGCGGCGGCTGTCACGAGTTCAAATAAACTGGCCTCAAACCCGTCGGACTCCCTGTTCGCCGCGAGCCGATTGACGCGGTCTTCGAGCCCTCGAGGACTCCTGGTGTCGAGAATTGTCACGGCTCTGTCGAGCACGCGGAGGAGCGGTATGAAGCGGGCACACCTGAAAATATCGTAAAAGCAGTCGGCGTTCGGCTGCGCCAAGTAGCTTCTGGCAACTATGGCGTAGCGCACGAGGGCGGGGAGCGACGCCATCGGTGTGTCGACTTTCTCATAGGCCGCCAGCGCACGAGCGCTTCCCTTGAGATAGTCGCTCTCGATGTTCTTCGGGATGGTGCAACCGGTTCGCGCCATGAGGTGGCTAATGGCTTGAGCGAGGGCCGGCTTTTCGGAGATGTCCATTCTCTTGCGTCTCCGGTCTTGGGAGCCGAATGAACCGCGGCTTGCTGGTGGTGTGTTCAGGAGCGCCTTGCCCCAACAAGCAACAACAGCCTACGCCAACGCCCCCCGGAACTCGCGCCAGTTCTGGTTCTGGCAAGTCGTTCCGCCCGAGTTCTGGAGGGCGCGGGGGCGTGAGTCCGTAGTCGTCGGTGCAGCGTCGTCGGGGCAAGACTCCGTCCGTCCAGAAGGGTACACTCCGCCCCTTGAACCGTTCACGGAGTGAGAAGTGTCTCAGCCCGTCGCTACCAGCACGCTCGACACCATCCTGGCCCTCCAGATCACCGTTGCCTGGGCGGGAGAAGCCCGCTGTGAGCCCCCGCGGCTGGGCTGGTGGCAGACCGACCTGATCGACCCGGCCGGCGGGGGAGACCTCTTGGCCCGGCTGCTGCCGCGAACCCATGCGTGGGCCTCCCTGGAAGCCGTCCGCGAGGCCGCGCGCCGTGCCGACGAGCAGGGGCGGCGGAAGCTCTCTGAGCCTGACCGCGTCCGCACCCTCTTCTTCTTCGGCTTCGACCTGGACGAGCGCCTGGCGGAGCGCCTCGCGGAGCACAAGCGCGGCACCGTCGCCCCGGCCGCGGCGCTGCCTCTCCCTGTCTCGATGGACTCCAAGTTCTCGGCCGACGGGTTCACCGAGGCGCTACACGCGATGGGCAAGACGCCCGCGTTCGATCTTGTCCCTGGCGGCCGCCAGCTCAAGGCGACGATGCCCGAGGCCCTCGACCTTGCGGCGCGCCACTTCGCGACCGCGCTGCTGCCGTTCTCGGAGCAGTACCCCATGCCGTTCTACCGGGTGAAGG
>JACRCT010000776.1 GCA_016218885.1 Deltaproteobacteria bacterium
ATGGCGGCGGCCGCCAACTTCGCCTGGGCCAACCGGCAGATCATGATGGTGCTCGCCGAGCGCGCGTTGACCAAGTCGCTGGCGATCTCCGAGGGGCAGCTCGGCGCACGGCTGCTCTATGACGTGTGCCACAACATCGCCAAGCGCGAGGAGCACTTGGTCGACGGCCAGAGGCGACGGCTGCTGGTCCATCGCAAGGGCGCGACGCGGGCGTTCGGTCCGGGCGCGGCCCAGATCCCCCAGGCGTATCAGGCGATCGGCCAGCCGGTGCTCATCCCCGGCGACATGGGGCGCGCGAGCTACGTGCTGGTGGGCACCGAGCGCGCGATGGGCGAGACCTTCGGCTCCTCGTGCCACGGCGCGGGGCGGGTCATGAGTCGGGGTGAGGCCCTGCGCCGCGCCAAGGGGCGCAACGTGTACCAGGAGATGAAGGAGCGCGGCGTCGAGGTGCACAGCCGGGCCAAGAAGACGCTCGCTGAGGAGATGCCGGAGGCCTACAAGGACGTCAACGACGTCGTCTCGGTGATGCACGAGGCGGGGATCACGCGGAAGGTCGCGCGCCTCAAGCCCATCGGGGTGATCAAGGGCTGATCTGAGTCGCTTCCCCTGCGTTGACGGGCGCCGAGACCGGGGAGGTCTTCTCGGCGAGGGCCGAGTGCTATCGCTGCTCCTCTCTATCTCGGCACGAGTCGATGAGCGCCTCCAGCCGTTTCAAGTAGCCCTCGAACTGCTCCGAGAAGACGAACTCCGTCCTCGGACCGCGACGGCTTCTCGCGGCTTCTTGGTAGTCGCGAACGAAGGCGATGGGATTGCCCACGTGCGCAACCAACCGTTCCTTTCCGAGTACCTCCAGGACCAATCGCGCCATGTAGTACCCGTTCGGATGCCCGCTTCGCGGAAGCACCTCGCGAATGGCCCGCCGCAGGTCGTCTGGGGCTGACCCGGCGTGACTGGCGTCGAGTACCAGAGACTGCAGGCGCTCGAGTCGGCTCGGCGTTTCTCCCATCC
The DNA here is from genome assembly GCA_016218885.1 of Deltaproteobacteria bacterium. Taxonomy (GTDB): domain Bacteria; phylum Myxococcota; class Myxococcia; order Myxococcales; family UBA5297; genus JACRCT01. The sequence continues at coordinate 1,009 of JACRCT010000776.1, forward strand.
ACGACAGGTAGGCTCGAAGATGGTTGGGTAACGGGCCCCCAGCTTCCAAGTCGGTGCGGACGTTCACCTGGTCCGCGACGCCTTCCGCCTGAAGCTGGTTCAGGGCCCAGAGGATCTCTGCATCCGCGCCATCGACGCATTTCGGTCGCAATCGCGGAGTGAGGAGGTTCCTGTAGAAGTGGTGGAACTCGTGACCCAAGAAACGCGTCAACGCGTCGGCCCTCATCTCCTGGGCGAAGAGCGTGTCGACAACGATCGGCGCGTAGCCGCGCCCGTCCGGGCCAAAGATGACCATGGCGACTGGCGGTGGTTCCCGCGGTTGGCTTGGGGCTGGGAGGTACTCGTCAGCTGCCTTGACAGCGAGTGGCACCGCGCAACCGTTGCTCGTGGTCATGCCAGCTTCTGCACGACGAATGTTTTCGAGGTGATCGCGAGCACGAACGTAGTGGTCGAGGTAGCGAATGGTCCCTGACTCGAGCGCGGCACGAAGCTCGGCTTCCTTTGAAGGCATCAGCGCAACGCGGAATGCCTGTCGGAAATGGTGTCGTGGAAACTCTTCCTTGAGCAGTGCTGCGTACCCGGGCGTGTCCTCGAGCGTCGCCCATGCCTGCTCGCTGGGCTCCTGGTTCCTCATCAACTCATCGGCGATGGCGAGAAAGGCCTTCACACCGGAGGTATCGAACCCACATGCATCGATGCGCGCGGGCTCGCTCGGAGCCCTTGGCGCGCGAGTGGCATTCGATGCGCAGCCGAGAGTCACGATGAGATGGATCACGCCGATGATCGAGATGAGAACGGGAGGAAGCCGAAGGTTCAAATCGTTCTTCATGGGTCTCAACATGTGTCAGAGAAACGCCTGCTGTCCATGGGGTTTCTGGTGCACATCGATACGCAAACCGCTCCGTCGGCCTTCGCCGGGGAAGCTCGTCGCAGGTGACCGGAGCAACGAAGCCGACGAGAACGTCATCGAGTCGGTCGCGCTCACCTACGACTTCGGCGAGCAGCCGGGGTGATCAAGGGCTGACCCGGGCTGCTCCTTGGTTCTCTGTCCAACGCAAAGGCCGGTGAGCCTCAACCGAGAGTCCGCCCTGTTCGCGAAGGAGTGGTACCAAGCGCTCGTTCGAAGGGGAGCGAGCCATGGTGGCGCCCAAGATCCTCGTTGGCACGGCTGAGCACGAGTTGCCTGCAGCGTCGTGTCCAGACGACCCCTTCTCGTCGAGCCCGGCGCTGCTGCGGCTGCTCCTCCATGACCTGCGCACCCCGCTGAGCTCCATACTGCTGCACGCCCAGCTACTGCAGCGCTCCATGAATCCGTCCACCCCTGAGGCTCGGCGCACCACCTCCATCCTCGCCAACGGCCAGCGGATGGCTGCGATGCTGCGAGACGTCCAGGACGTGCTTCAGTTCGGCAGCGGCCAGGGGCGGCTCCAGCTGCAGCCGCTGAATCTCGGCGCCTGGATGCAGTCCCTGCAGCCACGCCTCGCCCAGGCATTCGAGGGTGGTCTGTTCACCGTGGCCGTCGGCACCGACCTTCCCGAGGTCATGGCCGATCCCGCTCGCCTCGAGCGGGCGCTCGTTCATCTTCTCGCTCATGTGCTTCAGAGCGCCGAGCCGGGTGCTCGAGCCCTGCTTCAGGTTCAGGTGGAGCCGGGAGAGGCGGTCCTTTCGATCTCGGCGGACGCAGGGAGCTTCTCCCCCGACGAGACCCTCGGCCTCTACCTCGCCCGGGCACTCGTCGCCGCCCACGGCGGAATCGTGTTCCACGCTGTGCGAGGTGGAGGCGTCGGCCTTCGCCTTCCGACGGCGCGTGTATTCGCGTAGCGGGGGGCGCGAAGCTTGTCGCCGCGGACCGGCGCCCATGCGAGCATGCCTCCAGCGGAGGAGTCCTCTGATGGCAGCTGGCGACGAGCGACCTGAAGTCAAAGGCAGGCGGCCAACCTGGGGCGAGCGTCACCCTGGGCCGGTGCCCAAGTTGGTGGCCATCCTCATTCCCGCAGCGTTGGTGATCAGCGCGACTGGATACGGTTGGTGCGCTCACCAGGGGTTCTCCGAGCACCCGGTTGCGGGAACGGCATTCGGGCTGGTGGGGATGGTCGCTCTGGCGCTGGTGGCCTTCGGCGGGCTGCACGGGGTGAGGGGATGGTGGGTCTCGGCCTGCCCGCTCTGTGGGCACGAAGCTGCGCGGGACTTCCGCGGAGGGCAGGCTGCCGAGTGCGGTGGTTGCATGGCCTATCTCCGCTCGGACGAGGGCTGCATCACCGAGAACTGCGATGACGTGGTGGAGTTCGTGACGAGCTATGTCGTGCGGGCTCCGGATGCAGGCGGCAAAGAGCCGGGGTCGCTCAGGTTCCCCGAGGCCTGTGTCCTGTGCGGAGCGCCGCCGGTCGGGCGCAAGCCCATCCACACCTTTCGCCTGCGGCCCGGAGAGGCGCCCAAGACCAGGCCCTCCACGCTGCCTCGCCGTCGGATCACCCTCGATGAGCAGCAGTGGGAGCCGACCGCTCCGATATGCGAGGCCCACCGCGAGAGCGAGCCCGTGGAGATCTTCCAGGGCGAGCTGCAATTCCGCAGCTATGGGCAGTACAAGGCCTTCTGCAAGATGAACGGAATCGAGCGGCGAGGGAGGGGCTAGAGAGCATCGAACCGTTCGATGCTCTCGGGAAGGGACCGACGATGCGGCCGATGCTCGAGGGGCGGGTGGCGGTGGTGACCGGGGCGGGGGTCCGGCTCGGCCGGGCCATCGCTCTGGGCCTGGGCGCTCGAGGCGCCAAGGTGGTGCTTCATTGGGCCACCAGTCGCGAGGGCGCCGAGGAGGCGGCTGGGCAGCTCCGGGCTGCGGGCGGGGAGGCGGTCACTGTTCAGGCCGATCTGTCGCAAGCAGACCAGGTCCCGCGCGTCTTCGAGAAGGCAGAGTCCCTGGGGGGCTGCGACCTGCTCGTCAACAGCGCCGCCATCTTCGAGCGCAAGGCGATCGAGGAGATCGACGACCTGGCCTGGCGGCGCATGCTCGACGTGAACCTCTCGGGGCCCTTCTACTGCTGCCGCGCAGCGGTGGCCTCGATGCGCCGCAAGGGCAGGGGCGACATCGTCAACGTGGCAGACGTCGGAGGCGGGCTGCGCGCCTGGAGCCACTACTCGCACTACTGTGCCGCCAAGGCCGGGCTCGCCATGCTCACCCGTTGCCTTGCGCTCGAGCTCGCGCCCGCCATCCGGGTCAACGCCGTCGCGCCTGGGACGGTGCTCTTCCCCGAGCCGTATGCACAAGAGGAGAAGGCCCGGACGATCGCCCGCATCCCCTTGGGACGGGAGGGCACGCCCGAGGACGTCGTCAAGGCTATCGAGTACCTGCTGGGCGCTCCCTACGTGACCGGGCAGGTCCTCGCGGTGGATGGCGGGAGAAGCTCCGCTTGACGGTCGGGTTGGACCGGGAGAGCGCAGCCGACCGTCGAGTCGGGGAATCGCCCGCCACCTCCCAGCCGGACCTGGACAGCTGCCCGGCCCGCATGATGAGTTTCGCGCCCATAACCAGCGGGCACTCACTTGAAGCCCGCCCTCACCAGGGCCACAGAGCATGCGCTTTGATCGTTCCGCCGGCGTCCTCCTGCACGTGTCCAGCCTCCCCGGTCCCTACGGGATCGGCGACCTGGGCGACGTCGCCCACCGTTTCGTGGATCTCCTGGCTGGGGCCGGTCAGTCCTACTGGCAGGTGTTGCCGCGGGGGCCCAGCGACGACGGCAATCCCTACGTCGCCCAGTCCTCCTGGGCCGGCTCGCCCTATCTCGTCAGCCTCGACCGGCTCTGCCAGGCCGGGGACCTGCAAGGCCACGAGCTCGACTCTGCGCGAGTGCCGCACGGCACCCGCGTCGACTTCGACCCGATCGCACGCTCGCGTCGCGAGCTGCTCGCTCGTGCTGCCGGCCGCTTCCTGGAGCGCAAGGGCGTCGACCGCGAGCGCTTCGATGCCTTCTGCGAGGCCGAGGCGGGCTGGCTCGACGACTGGGCGCTCTTCGCGGCGGTGAAGAAGGCCTACAACGGACAGCCCTGGTGGACCTGGCCCAGGCCCATTGCGCTGCGCACTGCGCCCGGGCTCAAGGAGCACAAGAAGAAGCTCGAAGCGGAGATTCTGACCGAGAGGTACACGCAGTTCCGCTTC
>JACRCT010000051.1 GCA_016218885.1 Deltaproteobacteria bacterium
CATCCCGTGCGCGCGCCGCCCCAGGCCCCGGCCCATGGGTGGAGGCGCGCAGTACACCTCGGGCGACCCCAGCAGCTCCAGCGCCAGCCCCGCCCCGACCGCGTCCACGATGGAGTCCACCGCCCCCACCTCGTGGAACGCGATCTCCTCCTCCGACTTCCCGTGCACGCGGGACTCGGCCTTGGCCACCGCCTCGAAGACCGCCAGGCCCCTCTGCTTCACCCTCTCCGCGAGCGCGCTGCCGGAGATTAGCGCGCGGATCTCCTTCCACGACCGATGGGCGTGGTGATCGGGGCGCTGCTCGACGCATACATCGAGGTGCGTGCCCTCGATCCCGTGACGGATGGCGCGGGAGCTCTCCAAGCGCCAGCCCGACACCCCCAGCGACCGCAGCCCTTCCTCGAGCGCCGCCAGCGGGACTCCGAGATCCACCGCCAGCGCGAGGAACATGTCCCCGGCGATGCCGCCGATGGGCTCCAGACACAGGAGGCGGGACTGGGACATCACTTCCTCGCAATCAGCGACGCGTAGAAGCCACCGCCGAATCCGTTGTCGATGTTCACCACCGAGACGTTCGGTGAGCAGGAGTTGAGCATACCCAGCAACGCCGCCACTCCGCCGAACGAGGCGCCGTAACCCACCGAGGTGGGCACCGCCACCACTGGGATCCCGACCAGCCCACCCACCGCGCTGGCGAGCGCCCCCTCCATCCCGGCGATCACCACTGCCGCCTTCGCCGCGGCGATCTCCTCGCGACGCTTGAGCAGCCGGTGGATCCCCGCGACGCCGACGTCGTAGATGCGCGTGACCGGTGCCCCCAGCGCCTCGGCAGTCACCGCCGCCTCCTCCGCCACCGGGATGTCGCTCGTGCCCGCCGTGACCACCGCGACCCGACCCAGCCGCTTCACTTTGCGGTGGATGACGAACATCCGTGCCTGCGGGTAGTGCCTGCCCTCGGGAGCGACGTCCAGGCAGACCGTGGCCTTCTCGTCAGTGATGCGGGTGACGATGACCACCCCCGGCCGCTCACGGAGCGCGCTCACGATGCCCTTGAGCTGGTCCACGCTCTTGCTCTCGCCGAACACAACTTCTGGAAACCCGCCACGCAAAGGCCGGTGCAGATCCAGGTTGGCGTAGCCGAGGTCCGCGAACGGAAGGTCCTTCAGGCGGGCGAAGGCATCCTCGAGCTCAACCTTCCCGGCCTTCACGTCGCGCAGCAGCTTGTGGAGACGAGCTTGGTCCATGGCGCGGCCGACGGTAACGGCAAAGGAGTGGGGGCGCAACGAGCACCGGCGACCGAATCTCCGAGGGTCAACGGGGCACCGAGGTTCGGGCAGGCCGGCGCCCGCCGAGGACACGTCCCGCCGAGTCGGAGATCCTCACACCTCGGTTGGCCAATAGGGTGAGCAGTCCTTCACGAGACTGAGGCAAGGACCCTCGAGGTCCGCTCCAGGGCGCGGCCGCTTGCTCCCCCCGAGCCGCTGTGCTGCCGGGCCCGCGAATGGCGGTCCTCCTTGCCAACCGCTGAAGCCGTCTACGCGAGGCCACCACCCTAGGGGGTCTTTTCGCGAGGTCTTTGGATAGTACAAGGCTTTTACCATTGACCTGCGATGGCCCTCGTACGTCTCTCTCGATGCTCTGGGAGGCCTTCTCCCAACCGCAATGTGCCGCATTCATCATCTGAGCCGGCCGACGAGAGCACACCGCCTCGCCTTTCCTGCGCGGTTTGGCAGGGGGCTCGATTCACGCCAATCGCTCGATAGTAAAGAGCTTGTACCAAACCGTGCTCTACCGACGGGCACTCTTGGCCACGAGCCCGATCAAGAAGTCGACCTCGACAGGCTTGGCCAGGACCATCATGGGCTCGAGCTCGCGTGCAGCCTCTCGCATGCTCCTGTCTGCATACGCCGAGAGAACGATCACCGGACAGGTGAGCCCCTGCTCGCGCGCTTCCCGCAACACCTCGAGCCCCGTCCTTCCGGGCATCCGCACGTCAGTCAAGATGACATCCGGCCGCAGCTTCTTGCTCCCGGTGGTGTGGAGCACCGCAAGGTAGTCGCCCAGCTCGAAGCCGTCCTCCAACTCCACGACATGGTGCCCCTCCACCTCCAAGCCACGAACCAGGAGCTCGCGCAAGTCGTCGTCATCCTCAGCCACCAAGATGCGCAGCTTCCCTCCAGTGCCTGATTCAATTGACGCCCACGCCATGCGCACGGTCCTCGCTTTTACGAACTCCGGCGGACCGCGTCCTCCTCCCGTCGATCCGAGGCAGCTCCCAGATGGAGAGGCAGCCAGGCCCTTCGCTGCCCGGCTTCCCCTCGTGAGCTTGGCCTGCACACAGGCTGAGCGACAGTCACCAACCTGCCTGGTACTCACAGGGCCCACCCGCATCATGCTCCGCACTTCCCCCATCAAGGTCCGACGCGCCCGCCCTGCGGATCTGCCCACCCTCGGCCGCCTCGGCGCCGCCCTGGCTCGCGCCCACCACGAATGGGACCCTCAACGATTCTTCCTGCGCGAGCCCGCCGAGCAGGGCTACGCATGGTGGCTGGGCAAGGAGCTCCGGAACCCTAGCGCGGTAATACTCGCCGCAGCCAAGGGTCGGCGGGTCGTTGGTTACGCCTACGGGCGCATCGAGCCCCGCGACTGGAACTCGCTGCGCGATCAGTGTGGCATGGTCATCGACCTGATGGTCGAGCCTCGCTCCCGAGGCCAGGGCATTGGCCAGAAGCTCGCTGCGGCGCTCATCGAGGCGCTTCAGGAAATGGGCGCACCGCGCGTCGTGCTGCAAGTCGCATCCCGCAACCGCGACGCTCAACGGTTCTTCAGGGCCATGGGCTTTCGCCCCACGCTCGTCGAGATGGCCCTCGAGCTCGACCCCGAGAAGCCCAGCAGACCTCGTTCCCGTCGGTGACAGCTGCCTGCCCGCCCAGGCACACCCTCAGCGCGAGTCAACGCCTTTCACCTGGGTGGCGACTCCCTTGAGTAGGACAAGTTGCGCCAGAGGCTACGCGCTCTGCCTGTGTCGAGGCCCGAGGTCGAGCAGTCTCGAGGGCGACGACGGGAGCAGCGGCCAGCGCGTTCGGACCCTCGAGCGACCGCAACCCGGCAGCCGAAACGCGCGCCCGAGGCGACGCGCTCTGGCTTCAACTCGCCGCTCCCTGCGCCGGCCGCGCCTCAGCGTGCAAGCTCCTCCAGATCGTTGCGGCGGCGAACCCGAGCGCCAGCCCAGCGAGATGGGCGTACCAGGCGACACCGGGCCTCTCCAGCAGCGCCATCAGCCCCTGGTACCCGAGCTCGAAGACACCGTACGCGGCGATCGGGACCTCCACGACCGCTCTACCGATTCCAGTCACGACCCTCGCCCTCGGCTGAAGCAGGACACAGGCCCCCATGAGCGCGGAGACGCCGGCGCTGGCCCCGGCGATCAGCGCCGGTCCGTCGGCCATCAAACCCTGGAAAGCAGTGGCCAGCGCCCCCAGACAGAAGAAGGCCGCCCAAAGCAGAGGGCGCGGGACCCGTTGCTCGACTCCATCTCCAAAGGCCAGCAGGAAGAACAGGTTGCCGACGAGGTGCATCAGGTCGAAGTGGCCGAGGTTGGCCGTGAAGAGCGCCAGCAGCGAGCCGTCTGCGTGGTAGCCCAGCCGCTCGACCAGAGTCGCAGTGCCCACGGTGAGCGAGCCCACGAGGAACACGCCGACGAGAAGCAGGCCCAGTAGCCAGGTGGCCCACGGGGTGACGTTGCCCTGGGTGCGCCGGACCACCGGAATTCCAAGCAGCGCCAAGGCGGCGTGGGTTCCCGAGATGGGGTACCCCTCGCCAGCGCTGCCGGCGGCCAGCCCCTGAGCCATCTCCTGGCGCTCCTCCGGGCGGAAGCTCTGGAATGCGGCGACCCTCGACTGGCGGCGCGCCAGCATGGCCATGGTGCGCAAATCCTGCTTCTCGAGCCAGACCCACCCGCAGGTCGGGCAGCGCTCGACCCAGGCCTCCATCGACGCGATCTGCAGCGGCGCCATCGGGGCGCTGCAGGAGGGGCAGGCGCGGATCCTGGCGAAGGCGCCCGAGTCGCGGCGGGTCTCCGGAGTCAGCTGACCCGGCAGCGAGGCAGCACGAGCGGCAAGCTGGTCGGAGGACCATAGCTCGCCACTGCACCGCGGGCACGTCAGGCACTCATCGCCGTGGCCGGTGAGCACGCATGCGTCGTCGGGACAGTTCATCGCTGCCGCCCTCGCTCTGCGGTGGCCAAGCTCCGCATCGAGCCCGCCGGAAGCTCGCAACCCCTACGATTGGTTGGCAAGTCCGAGGCATCGTTGAGCTTCTGCTGCGAGACGGTCAAGCCGCCGCCCACAGCAGAGGCCAGCCATTCGCGTGAGCGTCACCCGGAAGCCCTGCGGCTTGCGCCACGGGAGAAGGGCTAGGTCCGAAGGCGAGCACGCCGCAGCGCGACGCTCGCCTTCTCGACGGGTGCGTGAGCCACTACGCTCCGGGTTGCTCTTTCCCCGGAGGGTAGCCTTGCACCACCCGATTCGCGCCATCGGCGCCGTCTGCTTGCTGATCTCGTCCTCCACGGTCATGGCAGATTCCTCCGCGTTCTCCGCCCCGCCTGACGTTTCGGTCTTTCATTGCAGCGGGAGGTCGCGCGACCTCGAGCCGAAGGAGACCTATCCCGCTCTCATGACCGAAGGTCCTGCCGGCCAGCTCGAGCTCACGCTCCTCGCTCCGCCTCGGGAAGCGAGGGTCAAGGACCGCAGCTCCGCCCTCCTCACGGCGCGGGTCTCGATCCGCGCCGAGGGCGCGAGAGTCTTCGAGCTGGCGCAGGCGCTCTCGGAGAGGCTCAAGGTCAATTTCGCAGCCGATGAGAAGGTCGCCAATGCCCGGCTTTACCTGCGAGCAGACGACCTCAGCCTCGAGAAGCTGGGGACCCTCTTGAAAGAGGAGTATGGAGTCGTTTTCGGGACCGGCTTCACGACCCTCGAAGAGGCCAATCGTATTCGCGAAGTTATCCGACGAGCCATGCAGAACCCGTATCCCCTCAAGATCCGCTCCATCCGGGTCGGGAACCTGACACTCGGGCGAGACATCGCAGCCCTGCTCTGCCAGGAGGTGCTCTCCGAGCGCGGCAAAGTCGTAGCCTTGGGCCACACCTTGTTGATCAAGGACACGCTCGACTACCTCAACCAGGCGAGCAGTCTGGTCGATGCGCTGGACCTGGCCAAAGCGGAGCCCACGACTACGCGGTCTTCCGGCTTTCACTGTGATGCTTCCCCCGCAGCCACACCGGTCATGAAAGCTCCGGCGCCCGAGAAACCCGTGCTCCCTGCCGGCAAGGCGAGCATCAGGCTCCTCAAGATAAGCTCTGGGGCCGCGGCTCCGGCCATGGGTGCCCGCCTCGCCGTGCAGTCCGACGGGGCCTCCCTCTACGAGCTGCTGTTCAGGGCGGCCGAGGCGATTCCCTTCAGCTTCGTCGCCGGCGTGGGCATCGACCGGCCGGTCTACATCTCCGCCCCCGATATCTCGCTCGGCGAGCTGATCAGGGCGCTGCATTGCGCCAACCGCGAGGACGGTCTGGTCGTGTGCGAATCGGAGCAGGAGCGGGACCGGCGGCGAACCCAAGAGCTGAGGGCGACCCCCGCCAGGCGGGACGCCGCGATCGCGAAGCCTTCGACAAGCCTGTCCTTGAGCGCGCTCGCGCAGGGCTACTGCCATTTGACCTCTGTGCGAGGTGCGAGCGCGACGGTCATTGGAGAGCGCGTCGTCTTCTTCGGCGACCCCAATGGCCCTTCGACCCTGGACATGCTGGCTACGGGGCTATTGGGAAAGGCAGAGGAAGGCCTCGACAGGGAAGTCGCCACCGAGCCCCGCAGCGGACCATCTCCCTGAGGCTTCGCAGGCGGGATGGGCCGGAGGCGGGCGTGGAGGCCCGCCCCACCCGAGAGCTCAGAAGTACAGGTACTTGATATTCAGGTTGAACACCCAGCTCTCCGGGCCATTGCGGCTGCCGATGCCCAAGAGCCTTCCCCAGTGGAGCTGGAAGAGCAGCCCGCCCATGGCCATGTCGGCCCCCAGCACCGCCGCGAGGCTGCGCTCGAGCCAGGCGTCGTCCCAGGAGTCGAAGGCGGCGCCGAAGTCCATCCCTCCGTTGAAGTACAGCCCGGTGAAGATGGGTACCTGCACCAGCCAATCGACGGGCACGATGAGCCGGGCGTTGGCGACGTAGTAGTGATCGCCTAGCAGGCGCGTGTCGCCGAAGCGGTAGCCCTCGAGGTTGTCGACGCTGAAGAGGAAGAACTGGGGCGCGAAGCGACCGCCGGTGTTGCTGCCCGCCGAGCCGCGCAGCATCAGGTGGGTGCGCCCCAGCAGCGAGATGCGGTGCTGCGCGTCCAGAGCCAATCGCGCGTAGGCGAACTGGCGCACGGGCAGATAGCCCACGCTCAGGGTGGACAGGAAGGAGGAGCCCGCCACCGGGCCCGCCAGGTAGTGGAGCCGGGTGGTGTCGTAGCCGAAAGCCGCGCTGGCCACGACCTCGGGCTCGATGCCGCCGTTGAGCTCGGTCCATTGGTCATAGAGCTCGCCGGTGTAGTCGGTGAAGGAGAAGCGCTCGATGCCGCGGATCTCCAGGCTCGCCTCCACGCGCCGGAAGCGGTCGATGGGGTAGCGCACCAGGCCCGCGGCTCCGAACTCGCGCTGCAGATAGAAGTTCTCCACCCCGGCGAAGGTCTTGTCGCGCAGGGGCTCGAAGGTGTGGAAGGCGCCGATGCCCATCTCGGGCCGCCGTGACTGGTTCACGTAGAAGACCGAGGCGTCGGTCAGCTTGAACGAGCCGTAGATCGCCAGGTTGATGAGCACCAGGTGGTCGCGCAGCAGGTCGGTGATGGCCAGGCCCGCCGCGCCCACCGAGACCGGTCCCACCAGAGCGCCGGCGGTCCCCTCGAAGCGCCAGTTGCTCGTGTCGCGCGGGTTGTAGCGCGGGGTGTCGGCGGGGATGGCGAGCTGCGGGTAGTCCAGCCGCTGCTCGGCGGCGACCGCCAGCCCGGTGCCGCCGACGCCCGGAGCCTCGGCGGCAGGCTCGTCCAGGAAGGCCTCGGCGCCGATGCGGTACAGCCGGTGCTCGCCGCTGAAGAAGGCCAGCGCGTATAGCGCGCCGTCCGTGGTGGGCACCCCTGACAACATCGCCGCTGAGGTATCGGTGAGCCGGCGCACCTCGCCGTCCTTGAGCAGCCACAGGTCGGGCTTCCCCGAGCGATGGGAGCGGAAGATCACCCCACCCAGCCCCGCCACGGGATCACGGTCCTCCTCCTCGTGGAAGGTGAGCCGCTGCGAGGTGCGGGTGGCCAGGTCGAAGGCGAAGATGTTGGTGCGGTGGGTCTCGGTATGGTCGCTGGCGTACAGCAGCCGGTCCTTGTCCCAGTACAGGTCGCTCTCCGACCAGATGTCGTTGGTCAGCCGCACCGCCTTGCCTGCCGCGGGTCCGTCCAGAGGCACCAGATACAGGTCGCGGAAGCCGTCGGGGGCCACCCCGGCGAAGGCCACCGCCCGGCCATCGGGCGAGAGGGCGGGGTCATAGACCTCCAGCACCTCGCCGATGTCGATCTCCCGGCGGCCGGAGAGCTCGAGCTCGACCCGCACCTCCCCCCTCTCGTCCCGCTCCTTGTTGCGGAGGGTCTGGACGTAGAGGTGATCGTTGTCCTTGGAGCGGGCGGCGAAGACCAGGGTGTCGCCCCGCAGCGAGCTGACCCGGCGGTCCACCGGATGCAGAGACTCCACTCCGGGACGCTGGTCGCTCACCACCTGGACTCGCGAGCGCGGGTCGCGCACGTCCTGCAGCCACAGGGCGGAGATGCCCGTGTCGTGCTGCACGGTGCGGTAGACCAGCAGGTGCCCGTCGTCGCCCATGGCGATCGAGTCCGGCTCGCCGGCCAGGGGCTTGTAGAGCACGAAGTCGCTCACCTTCTGCTTGGCCTGGAGCCAATCGCGGAAGTAGCGGCGCTTGAGCCACTCCTCGTAGCGGGCGCGAATGCGCTCCTGAGGCTCCCCGAGGACGATGGAGACGTAGTCGCTGAAGGTGCGGGGCGCCGGAGGCGGGCGCTCGGCCTTCTTGCCGGTGTCAGTGCGGGCGTCGGGCGGCAAGCCCAGCTCGTCGGGAATGGAGGAGGAGGAGGGCGCCTCCTTCTCGGCCGGCGGCCGGTGCTCGTCCTCGGGACGAGGCCGGGCCGCCGCGGTCTCGGCGCGCCCCTCGCGCTGCGCCCGCGCCGCCGCTCCGCCGAGCATCCCGATGCGCTCCAGCAGCTCTACGACCTTCTCGTCGCCATAGGTCTCGGCGATGAAGGTCAGCCGCGCCTGGCCCAGCTTGTAGACCCCGATGTAGCCGCCGGCCCGCTCGTCGAAGAAGTCGGGCAGGGCGTAGCCCTTCATCGGGTCGGGGTTGGTCATCAGGTCGCGGATGATGAAGTCGCCCTCGGGGTCCATCCCGCCGAAGGTGCCCCACTCGGCCAGGCCCTCGATGAACCACAGCGGGATGAGGCCCAGCGGCGGCTCGACCCGGGCCCCCAATGACGCGTCGCGGATCTTCTGGATGGTGACCTGGTGCACCATCTCGTGCGTGGCGACGCGGGTGAAGTAGTGGATGTCGCCGAAGAAGGGCACGGCCATGCGCAGGTCGCGCGGGTCCGTCGCGCCCAGGGTCCCCTCGGAGACGAAGAAGACGTTGGTTGCCAAGAACTCCGGGTACGACGCGTAGAGGACGAAGGGGATCGTCGAGCGCGGCAGGTAGTGGAAGGTGTCGGTGAGACGGACGTAGGCCTCGCGCAAGGAGGCAGCCGCGTAGGTCGAGGCCTTGCGCTCCCGGTCGTAGAAGTACAGCCGCACCCCTCCTCCGCCCCGCTCGGCGTTGAACTCGAAGGTGTGCCACTCGTAGCTCCAGTACGGGACGCGGTTCTGCCCCGGCCGCATGGGGAGGACGTAGACGTCTTCCAGCGGGCCATCCGAGTCCAGCAGCAGAGCCGGTGGACGCAGCGCAAAGCCACGGGGCCCATAGGGCACCGGCAGGAACGTCGGGGCAGCCTGGGCCGGAGCAGCGGCCGCGGTCAGACAAACAGCCGCGGCGGCGGCGACGGCGCTCCGGAAGAGAGATTGGTTCATGGAGACCGGCGCCCGCTATCTCGGCCGGGTGCTCGGAACCTAGGCACCGGTTAGCCCCGTCGCGACCTCGCGGGAGGGCGGCCCTACGCCATGCGACCGCGGGACGAGCCGGTCTCTTGGCCGGCCAATCCATCAGGGGAAGGAAGGCGGCCAGGCACTCGGTCTCCGCCTGGGCGAGCACTCAGCCACCTGGTCGCTCACCGAGCAGCAATGCGAAGAGGAACGCCCTCGGGCTGCTGAAGGACCCGGTGCTGGAGACCGCACAGGGGCTCGAGCGCCTTCACGAGACCGATCAGCGCTCGTGGGGAAGCTCTCTCGGTCCGGTCTGCGATGAAGGCCGCCGTGTCGCGAGCGGGTTCGCGTGCCGGCCCCACGCTGCGGACTGAAGCGGCCCGGGCAAGCACCGAGGTGAGCGAGCGCACGCCGAGCCGCGGACCGATCGCCCCATGTCCGCGCGATCCACAGCTGTAGCCGTCTCTCCACAGGCTCCGGTCATTCCTTCTCTGGTGAAGATGCGCC
>JACRCT010000052.1 GCA_016218885.1 Deltaproteobacteria bacterium
AAGAAGGCGGCCATTCTCATCCCCTTCGCCGCCGCCGCCGACAACCACCAGGAGCTCAATGCCCGCTCCCTGGTCGAGGCGGGGGCGGCGGTGATGATCCTCGAGAAGGAGCTCACGGGCGAGCGGCTGGCGAAGGAGGTCTTCGCTCTGATGAACCCGGAGCGGCGCCGGCAGATGGAGAAGGCGGCGGGCTCGCTGGGACATCCGGAGGCAGCCAAGGAGATTGCCGACGTGCTGGGCGAGATGTCGGCCCAGCGCTGGGGTCCGGAGGGAAGGAAGTCGTAGGTGAGCCGTAAGTCATGAGTCGTGAGTTGTGAGTTGTGAGTCGGGAAAGGTTGGAAAGATGGTCTCGGTTAGGGATCGCAAGGCCCGCGTCCACTTCGTCGGCATCGGCGGCATCGGCATGAGCGGCATCGCAGAGGTGCTGCTTAACCTGGGCTATGCCGTCACCGGCACCGACCTGAAGGCCTCGGAGACCACCCGACGGCTGGAGGGGCTGGGCGCCCTCGTCCATTCCGGCCCGCACCGCGCCGAGAGCGTGGGCGAGTGCGATGTGGTGGTCACCTCCTCGGCGGTGCGCAAGGACAACCCTGAGGTCGTCGTCGCCCGCTCGCGCAAGATCCCGGTCATCCCCCGAGCGGAGATGCTCGCCGAGCTGATGCGCCTCAAGTACGGAGTGGCCATCGCCGGCAGCCACGGAAAGACCACCACCACCTCGATGATCGCCACCGTGCTCGCCGCGGCCGGTCTCGACCCCACCGCGGTGGTCGGCGGCAAGCTCAACTCCTTGGGCTCCAACGCCAAGCTCGGCAAGGGCGAGCTGATGGTGGTCGAGGCGGACGAGTCTGACGGCTCCTTCCTCAAGCTCACTCCTGCCATCGCCGTGGTGACCAACGTCGACGCCGAGCACCTCGACCACTTCGGCACCCTGGACAAGCTCAAGGAGGCGTTCGTCGAGTTCACCAACCGCATCCCCTTCTACGGGGTGGCGGTCATGTGCCTGGACCACCCCAATGTCCAGGCCCTGTTGCCGCAGATCGAAAAGCGGGTGGTGACCTACGGCTTTGCAGCCCAGGCCGACTACCGCGCCGACGAGGTGCGCCTCGACGGCTTCATGACCCGCTTTCGGGCCTACCGCCGCGGCGAGGACCTGGGTGAGTTCGCGGTGCGCATGGTCGGCCGCCACAACGCCCAGAACGCGCTGGCCACCATTGCCGTCGCCGAGGAGCTGCAGGTCCCGCTCCCGGTGGTGCGCGAGGCGCTCTCCGGTTTTGGCGGCGTGCAACGGCGCTTCACCGTGCGTGGAGAGGAGCAGGGGATCACCGTGGTCGACGACTACGGCCATCACCCCGCGGAGATCCGCGCCACGCTCAAGGGCGCCAAGCAGGCCTTCAACCGCCGCTTGGTGGTGGCCTTCCAGCCCCACCGCTATACCCGCACCCACCTGCTGATGGACGAGTTCGCCACCGCCTTCAACGACGCGGACGTGCTCTTCGTCACCGAGGTCTACGCGGCGAGCGAGGAGCGCATCGCGGACGCCACCGGCGATCGGGTGGCTTCGGCGATCCGCGCCTGCGGCCATCGGGACGTCACTTTCGTTTCCAGCCGCGCAGAGTTGGCCCTCGCTCTTCGAGCGCGCGTGCAACGCGGCGACCTCGTGATCACTCAGGGGGCGGGAGACATCAACCAGAGCGGAGCCGAGCTTCTCGCGCTCCTCAAGGGCGGTGGGTAGCGCGGGCCTTGCGTGCTCGCAATCCCTCCAACCCCCAGTAACCTGAGGTCCCAAGTGGCTTTCCAGATCGACGAGCTCAAGACGAAGCGGATCGGCGTGCTGATGGGCGGCCTATCCACCGAGCGCGAGGTATCGCTGCGCACGGGGAAGGCCTGCGCCGATGCGCTCGAGTCCAAGGGCTACGTGGTGGCCCGTATCGACGTGCAGAAGGATGTAGCGAAGCGCCTTCTGGACGAGGGTGTGGAGGTCGCCTTCAACGCGCTCCACGGCCGGTGGGGCGAGGACGGCTGCATCCAGGGGCTGCTCGAGTCGATGTTCATCCCCTACACCGGGTCCGGCGTGCAGGCCAGCGCTGTGGGCATGGACAAGGTCGCCGCCAAGCAGGTCTTCGCTGCCCGCGGGATCCCCACGCCGCCGTCCGTCCAGTACGCCTCGTTCGCCGACTTGGAGAGGAAGGGGCTCGTTCCGCCCTTCGGCTTCCCTGCGGTGGTCAAGCCCTCGGGCGAGGGGTCCTCGGTAGGCGTGACCATCGTGCGCGACGAGAAGGCATTGCGCGCCGCCGCGCTGGAGGCCGGCAAGCTCAAGGGGCTCATCCTGATCGAGAAGTATCTCAAGGGCCGCGAGATCCAGGCCGCGGTGCTCGAGGCCGAAGCGCTGGGTGCCATCGAGATCGTCCCGGCCAACGAGTTCTACGACTACAGCGCCAAGTACCAGGCGGGGACGACGCGGTACCTCTTCCCCGCGCCGATTCCGCCGGACCAGTACCAGAGGGCCTGCGCCACGGCGCTCGCGGCGCATCAGGCGTTGGGCTGCTCCGGGGCCACGCGCTCGGACCTCATCCTCGAGCCGAGCGGAGCCATCTGGATCCTGGAGATCAACACCTTGCCGGGCATGACCAACGCCAGCCTGCTGCCGAAGATTGCTGCCGGCAAAGGCATCGACTTCGCCTCGCTGTGCGAGCGGCTACTGCTGGGCGCGGCGCTGAAGGGATAGCGCGGGAATAGGGATTCGACGGTCGGTCCAGAGCCTGACGTCGAGGGACGGGTCAGCCACCAGAAGAAGAGGTGCGTGGTGCTCAAAGGGCGCAAGAACCGGAGGCGTATCGACCAAGCGGCCGTGCGAGCGGCTGCCCAGAACGTCGCCGTGCGCACGCTCAAGGGCCTGGGGGTCGTCGCCCTGCTGGTGGGGATCTGCGTCGCCACCGCCTTCGGCGCCGATCGCGGCAAGACCTACCTGTACACCTCGCCCACCTTCGCCATCGAGGAGCTCTCCTTCGAGGGCACCCGACACGCTGACGAGAACGAGCTCACGCGCCTGTCGGGCATCGCGCTGGGCGACAACCTCTTCCAGGCCGATCTGCTCGCCGCCGAGAGGGCGATGTCAGCGCATCCCTGGGTGCGGCGCGTCTCGGTGGAGCGGGAGTATCCGCGCAAGCTGGTGGTGCGAGTCATCGAGCACGAGCCCGCGGCGCTGGCAGATCTGGGCGGCCTCTACTACCTCGATGCCGCAGGCCATCCGTTCAAGAAGCTCGCCCCGGGCGAAGAGGGCGACTGGCCCATCCTGCGCGGCGTCACCCGCGAGGAGTACGTCGCGCACGAGGGCGAGATCGAGGGGCTGTTCCAGGACGCGTTGGGAGCGCTGGCCGCCTACGGCGAGGCGGGGCTGGAGAAGGTCGCTCCGCTCTCGGAGGTGAGGGTGGACCGGGTCGATGGGCTGACCTTCTTCTGCGGTCCGGACGCGGTGGCGGTGAAGCTCGGGCAGGGCGAGTGGAGGGAGAAGTTCACGAAGCTCGAGCAGCTCCTCACTGAGCTGAGCAGGAAGGGTGCGAAGGCCGAGGTGATCCGCCTCGACAACCGCACCCGGCCGGGCTGGGTGGCGGTCCAGCTGGCGCAAGGAGGCGGGCAGGACTAGACGCTCGCGCAATCCGTCCAGGCGAGAGCCTTGGGGGCGACGGCGCCCCGTTACGACGGTCGGGCAGCGGTCGAAGGACCCTTTCCCGGGATGCGCGAGGCAAGAGGGGAAGAGCGGCAGCAAGGGAGAAGTCACATGGCCAAGAAGTCCGGGGAGCTCGTGGTCGGGCTCGACATCGGCACCACCAAGATCTGTTGCATCGTCGGCGAGCAGACCGACGAGGGGATCGACATCATCGGCATCGGCACCCACCCGTCCAAGGGTCTGCGCAAGGGCGTGGTCGTCAACATCGAGGCCACCGTCGGCTCCATCCGCCGCGCGATCGAAGAGGCGGAGCTGATGGCCGGCTGCGAGATCACCACCGTCTACACGGGGATCGCAGGCGGCCACATCAAGGGCATCAATTCCCAGGGCATCGTGGCGGTGAAGGACAAGGAGGTGCGCGAGGCCGACATCCAGCGGGTCATCGACGCCGCCAAGGCCATCGCCATCCCCCTCGACCGCGAGGTGATCCACGTCCTGCCCCAGGAGTTCGTCATCGACGACCAGGGTGGAATCAAGGAGCCGCTGGGAATGGCAGGAGTGCGCCTGGAGGCCAAGGTGCACATCGTCACCGGGGCGGTCTCGTCGGCGCAGAACATCGTCAAGTGCGCCAACCGCACCGGCCTCAACGTGGCCGACATCGTGCTGCAGCCCCTGGCCTCCAGCGAGGCCTGCCTCGCCGAGGAGGAGCGGGAGCTCGGCGCGTGCCTGGTGGATATCGGCGGCGGCACCACCGACATCGCCATCTTCTCCGGCGGCGCCATCGTGCACACCGCCGTGATCGCTCTGGGGGGCAACAACCTCACCAGCGACATCGCCATCGGCCTGCGCACCCCGGCCCACGAGGCGGAGCGCATCAAGCAGAAGTTCGGCTGCGCCATGGCCTCGATGGTGGACAAGGACGAGCAGATCGAGGTGCCGAGCGTGGGCGGGCGCCAGCCGCGCGTCCTCAACCGCTCGATCCTCTGCGAGATCCTCGAGCCACGCGTGGAAGAGATCTTCCAGCTGGTGCACCGCGAGATCCAGAAGTGCGGCTACGAGGAGCTGCTGGCCTCGGGCGTGGTGATCACCGGTGGCAGCTCGCTGCTGGGCGGCATGGCCGAGCTCGCCGAGGAGGTGATGGGCCTGCCGGTGCGGCGCGGCATGCCCAAGGGCATCGGCGGGTTGGTGGACGTGGTCAAGAGCCCCATGTACGCCACCGGCGTCGGCCTGGTGCTCTACGGCGCCAAGCACCTGGAGGCGAAGCACTTCAAGATCCGCGAGGACAACATCTACCGGAAGGTGATGGACCGGATGAAGGGCTGGCTGCAGGAGATCATCTAGGGCCTTCGAGCTGATCGAGCGCGAGCGGGACGGGAAGCGAACCCAACCTAAAGACCCCGAGAGGGGGCGCGAGGCAGCCCATGGCGACGCCTCGCATAGCAAGGAGTGGCAGATGACGAGCGAGTTCCAGGACATCAAGCAGGCGGCCAAGATTCGAGTCATCGGCGTGGGCGGCGGCGGCTGCAACGCCATCAACACCATGATGAGCTCCGGCATCGAGCGGGTGGAGTTCATCGCCTGCAACACCGACATCCAGGCGCTCGCGGCGAACAAGGCGACCAAGAAGATCCAGATCGGCACGGAGATCACCCGGGGGCTGGGCGCGGGCGCGAACCCGGAGATCGGCCGGT
>JACRCT010000761.1 GCA_016218885.1 Deltaproteobacteria bacterium
CTCCTCGCGACCTCCGCGCTCCTCGCGACCTCCGCGCTCCTCGCGACCTCCGCGCTCCTCGCGACCTCCGCGCTCCTCGCGACCTCCGCGCTCCTCGCGCTCCTCGCGCTCCTCGCGATCGTTGCGCTCGTCCTTGTCTCCGCGTTCGCCCTTGCTCTCGCGTTCCTCGCGGTCCCCTCGCTCGCCACGGTCCTCTTCTCGATCACGGGCTTCCCGGCGAGCCATGCCACCCCTACGCCGACGCCGACCGCGATCGCGGGCACGGAACTCGCCGCGTTCGGACCGCTCACCCTCGGGCTTCTCCTGGGCGGACGCAGGCGTTGCACCCTCGGCTTGGGCACCCTCGACCTTGGCAGGCTCAACCGCAGCCGTGGACGCGGGAGCGGCGGGCTCAACCGGCGCCCCAGCAACGGCGGGCGACAGCGCCTCGACGGCAACCGCAGGTGTGGGGGCTGGCACTGCGGGCGCCCCAGCGACTTCCACGTTGGAGGGCTGTTCCACCTTCGTCGACTCGGCGTCGAGGACAGCGACCGTCGCCTCAGGAGCAGCCTGAGTTGGCGGCTCCTCAGGCTTGGCGGTCTCGACCGCGGCGGCCTGGACCGCGTTGGCGGCGGGCAGGGCCTCGGTTGGGACGACTGCAGAAACCACCGGCTCGCCAGGAGTGGCGACCTCGGCAGCCTTGGTCGCCGCAGGCTTCTCCTCTTCCTTCAAAGCCTCTGTCGTGGCGGGCTCGGTCTTGCCCCCTTCGCCCGTGGGCGGCTTGGCTTCACCGGCAGCAGGCGCAGCGGACTCGGACGCGTCAACGCCGTCGCCCTCCTCCGGGTAGGCGTCCTCGAGGTCCTCGTGCTCGCCCTCGGTCAGGTCGAACTGCTGCTCGCTGAAGTCGGGGTCGTAGAAGACGTCGCTGACGTACAGGAAGGCGGCCTTCTCCAGGCCCATGTCGACGAAGGCGGCCTGCATCCCGGGAAGGACGCGGACCACGCGCCCCTTGTAGATGTTGCCGACGATGCCCTTGTCCTTCTTGCGCTCGAGGTAGTACTCGCTGATGGTCCCGTTGTCGACGAGCGCTACGCGCGTCTCCACGCCGGTGGCGTTGATGACCAGGGTCGAACCCATTTTGGAGATGTCCTTCTGAAGCGTGCGTCGCGGGGGGCGCCCGACGCTCGAGCGCCCCGCGCGCCGCGCCTCACGGCACGCGGCTCAACCGGTCACCGTCTCCCCCGGGCGCACGAGGCGTCCCCCGAGAAGTCTTTGGGCGGTGCTCCGTAGCTGCGTCCCTCTCGGCCAGGCTTGGGCGTTTGCCCGCGCGCGGCGGTTGGAGGCCTGACGGCCCCTATTTCCCATGGGAGCGAGGTGCGCGAGCGTCGCGGCACCTCCCCCCCGAAACCCTTCGCCAGGTCCCGTCGTCGGGCACCCGGGAAACCTTTCTCTGCGCTGGACTCCTTTGGCGCCGGCCTCCCTTGGGGAAGGTCCCGAACACCTTAGGAAAGGCGCAATAACCGGCGGCACTTTAGCAGCCAAGTGCGCGAAAACCAAGCGTCATTCGCTCTTCTCGACCCGCTGGGAGAAGACGACCGCCTGCTTGGCTATACGCACCACCGGCAGCCCAGGGAAGACGCAGGCGAGAACCTCCGAGGGCTTGGCGCTCGCCTCGTTTCCCGCCTTGAGCTCGAAGGCGACTTCACCCTGCTTGACGCGCTCGAGGTGGAGGACCGCAGCCTTGAGGTCGACCACGCGGATGCGCCGATCGGCCTTGACGCGGGAGGTCTCGACCTTCTCGGCTGCGCGGAAGGTCTCGACATACCGGTCGAGCTCCGACTCTTCCGCTCCTGGGCCGAGCTGGACGAGGTAGCGCACTGCGGACAGATCTGCCCCAAGCGCCGGGGAGCCCTGGTCGAGCTCCTGGACCTCGAGCAGCGGCAGGAGCGTGGGCATCTGTGGCCCCAGGGCCGCTCGAACGCCCTCGGCCCCGACCTGAGTGGCCAGCTCCAGGTCGATGTACTCGGCCTCCGACTCCACCCCCACCGGGCACGCCGGCCCGAAGGACACGCGGGGACGCGGATTGAACCCCTGGCTGTAGCTGACCGGGAGCCCCGATCGCCGCAGCGCGCGCAGGACGGCGTTCATCGTCTCCAAGTGACCCAGGGCGATGGCGCGGGAGCGCTTGGCATAGCGCAGCCGGATCAACGGCCCCTTGACCCGCTGCGCAGGCGGCTCGGTGGAGGCGGCGCCCTGCGCCGCGCCGTCGGCGCCGGCCGGCGCGGGCCCCGGAGGCAGGTCGCTGACCGTATAGAGCCGGTTCTCGAGCGCCTTGGAGTCGCAGGCCCCGCAGGCGCTGCAGCTTCCGGCGACGCAGTCCACCAGGGTCTCGCCCTGGCGGCTGCGCTCGCGCTCCTTGAGGAGGAAGGACTTGTCCACCCCTGCGTCCAGGTGGTCCCAAGGAAGGATCTCGTCGGTGCTGCGCTCGCGATTGGCCAGCCAGGATGCGCTGATGCCATGTTCCTGCTCCATGGCCTGGAAGGCGGTCTGCCAACGCTCGAAGGAGAAATGCTCGGTCCAGCCGTCGAGGACCTGCCCCGCGCGCCAGGCGGCAAGCACCGCGGAGGCCGCCCGGCGGTCGCCGCGCGCCAGAGCCGCCTCGACCAGGGAGCCCTGGGCCTCGTGGTACTTGTAGACCAGTGGCCCCTTGCGCGGAAACGCCGCCCGCAGCAGGTCGTGCCGGCGCATCGTCTCCTCGACCGAGATCATCGCGTCCCACTGGAAGGGCGTGAACGGCTTGGGGACGAAGGTGGAGACCGAGACGTTGATCTGGGCCTCCTTGCGGATCTCGCGCGCCACCCGCAGCGCCCGCTTGGCCAGATGCCCGATGGCCAGCACGTCCTCCTCGGTCTCGGTGGGCAGGCCGATCATGAAGTACAGCTTGACCAGCCCCCAGCCGTTGCCGAAGACGCTGCGCACCGCACCCAGCAGGCTCTCCTCGCTGTTGCCCTTGTTGATCGCGCGGCGCAGGCGCTCGGTGGCCGCCTCGGGTGCGATGGTGAAGCCGGTCTTCTTGATCTGGGCGATCTGCCGGGCCAGGCCCTCGGTCATCGTCTCGGTGCGCAACGACGGCAGCGAGATGGCGATGCGCTCGGGACCAAAGCGGGCGAAGAACGATTCCAGCAGGCCATTGAGGCAGGAGTAGTCGCCGGCAGAGAGAGAGAGGAAGCCCACCTCCTCCCAGCCGCTGCGGGCCAGCCCCCGCTCCGCTGCGGCCAGGATGGTCGAAGGCGCGCGCTGGCGCTGGGGACGGCTGACCATCCCCACCTGGCAGAAGCGACAGCCGCGTACGCAGCCCCGCTGGATCTCCAAGGGCAGCCGGTCGTGCACCGCCTGCATGAACGGCACGATGGGCCGGTCAGGCATCGGCACTTGCTCGAGGTCGGCGACGACGCGGCGCGTGGCTCGCTCGTAGCCGGGCTTCAAGGGCTCGATGGCAGCGAGGGTCCGGTCCGCGGCGTAGCGAACCTGGAAGAAGGAGGGGACGTACACGCCGGGGATACGGGCGATCTGCTCGAGCAGCTCGGCGCGTGCCCCCCTGGCCTCCTTCCACTGGGCGACCGCGTCAGAGAGATCGAGCACGACCTCCTCGCCGTCGCCGAGCACCATCGCGTCGAAGAAGGGCGCCATCGGCTCGCCGTTGAAGGTGCAGGGGCCTCCAGCGACCACCAACGGGTCGCCGTCGCCGCGATCGCGCGCGAGGATCGGCACACCCGCCAGATCGAGCATCTCCAGGACGGTGGTGTAGCCGGCCTCGAACTGCAGAGAGAAGCCCAGGATGTCGAAGTCGCGAGCCGGGGCTCGCGACTCCAGCGCCCACAGCGGGACGCGGCCAGCGCGCATGCGGGCAACCATGTCCGGCCACGGCATGAAGGCGCGCTCGCACGCCACGTCGGGACGGGCGTTGAGGACGTGGTAGAGCACGCGGAAGCCCACGTTGCTCATCCCCACCTCGTAGGTCTCGGGGAAGCACAGCGCCCAGGTCGTGCGCATTGCGGGCAGGTCCTTGACCACCGCGTTGACCTCGCCGCCGACATAGCGGGAAGGCTTCTGCGCGGTGAGGACGAGCGCGTCGAGATCGAGAGGCTGGTAGCGCACTGGGACTCCGGTGGGAGACGACTGGCTGGTAGGGCAAACGTTCGAGAGGGGCTGCATGTTACGGGGCCGGTGAGCGCCTGCAAGGAAGCTTGCAACACACCCGTGCCGCGCGCCCCTGCCGGGGTTAGTGTTGGGGCAGCAAGCGAGCGAGCCCATGAGACAGCCCTCCGAGACTCCTGAGCAGGTCGACCTCGACGCCGGCCCTACCGGCTGCGGCTCCGAGTCGCTGTTCGGCACCTGGCGCGCCGACGAGACCGAGTCCCAGGCACTGGCCGGCACGCGGATCGGACGTCTGGTGTTGCGCGCGCGGGCGCTCCTCGAGCGCATGGTTGCGCCCCGGCCAAGGCGTTGAGCGCCTCTCCTCAAGGCTTCCTTCTCAACGCGCCGCGAAGTGCCGAAGCCAATGAGCGAGCGATGGGCTGCGTGCCGGGTGCGTGATGGGTGAAGGTGTGCCCTGGTTCTGCGAGTGGGGGAGCGAGACCGCATACCGATGAGACACCTGCCTCGAATCCACTCCATCGGCTTGAAGATCGTCCTGCTCTGCCTCGCCTCGGTAGTGGCCACCACCCTGGCCTTGACGGTGGTCCTGCTGGTCACGGAGCGCTCGCTCACCGCCGAGATCGCCCTGGCGGGCGTCGAGCGCGGAGAGAAGGAGACCGCGCAGGTCGCCTCCACCGTCTACAAGATGGCAGAGGTTGCTCATCGAGCCCTCCTCGATCACGTGCGCCGGAACCTCGAGGTCGCCAAGGAGCTCATCGTCCACGAGGGAGGTATCTCGTTGTCGCACGAGCAGGTTTCCTGGACCGCGACGGACCAGCTGAGCAAGAAAGACCAGGCCGTTCGCCTCCCGAAGATGTTGTTCGGCACGCGCTGGTTCGGTCAGAACTCCGACACCCAGATCGCCACTCCCCTGGTGGACAAGGTGCACGCAATGGTCGGCGGGACCGTCACCGTCTTCCAGCGCTTCAATGAGCAGGGAGACATGCTGCGCGTCGCCACCACCGTCGTGGGCGACAACGGCCGACGCGCGGTGGGCACCTACATCCCCGCCGTCGAGCCCGACGGGCAGCGCAATGCGGTCATCGCCTCGGTGCTGCAGGGCAAGCGTTTCTCGGGGCGCGCCTTCGTCGTCAACGACTGGTACGTCACTGGCTACGATCCGCTCTTCGACGGAGGCGGGCGCGTCATCGGCATGGTGTACGCGGGCGTGAAGCAGGAGGCCTTCGGGGACCTGCGCGAGACCATCAAGGAGATCGTCGTCGGCAAGAGCGGCTATGTATGGGCATTCGGAGGCACCGGCAGCCAGAGAGGGAAGTACATCGTCTCGCAGAAGGGGAAGCGCGACGGTGAGAGCATGTGGGAGGTCCAGGACTCCGGCGGCCGCTTCCCTGCCCAGGACCTGATCAACGCCGGTCTGGCCACCCGGAATGGCGAGATCGCCCTCGTCCACTATCGGTGGGGCAACCCCGGCGACCCGGCACCACGGGAGAAGGTGGCCGCGGTCACCTACTTCGCGCCCTGGGACTGGGTGATCGGAGCCTCGACCTACCAGGACGACTTCGATGCCTCGCTGGCCAAGGTGGGGCAGGCCGTCAACAGCATCCTGATCTGGGCGGCGGTGGGCTCGTTCGCGGTGGTCCTGCTGCTGTCGGGGGTGGCCTGGGCGGTGAGCCGGCGCATGACCGCTCCCCTCACCGCGCTGGTGAGCGCGGCCGAAGCCGTCTCTCGCGGCGACCTGAGGCAGGACGTCGCGGTGCGTGGGGAGGACGAGGTCGGCCAGCTCGCCTCCTCGTTCTCGGGGATGGTGGTCAGCGTCCGGAGCATCGCCCATGACCTCCACCAGGCGACCGGCACTCTGGGCGGGGTCGTCGAAGACCTGAGCAAGTCCTCAGCCGAGCAGAGCAAGGCGATCTCCCTGCAAGCAATCGCGCTGCAGAGGACCCAGGCGACAGCGGACGGGATACGCCTGGCATCGACCCGAGCGACCCGGGAGGCAGAGACCGTCCTCGGGGCCACCGCGCGGGCCGACGCGCTCGCCGGCTCGGGAAAGGAGGCCATCGCGCAGAGCCTTGCCGGGTTGAACGACATCCGCGCACAGGTCGAGAACATCGCCAGCAAGATCCACGAGCTCGGAGAGCGCACGCAGCAGATCGACGGCATCACCGATACCTTCAAGGACCTCGCCGACCGCTCACACCTGCTCGCGCTCAACGCGGCGATCGAGGCGGCGAGCGCCGGGGAGCACGGAAAGGGCTTTTCGGTGGTGGCCGAGGAGGTGCGCAAGCTGGCCAAGCAGTCGATCGAGTCAACCGTCCGGGTGCGAGAGGTCCTCCGAGACATCCGCATTTGCGTCCTCGAGGTCGTCGCCATCACCCGGATCGGCGCACAGGTGATGGAGGAGGGTCTCGCCCAGGTAGGCGCGTCGGGTGACACGCTGAGCGAGCTCTCCTCGATGGTCACCGAGAGCTCGGCAGCCATCCGCAGCATTGCGGTGGTCATCAGCCAGCAGACTGCCGGGGTCGAGCAGATCTTCGAGGCGGTCACCGACCTGAACGACCTGGCAGACTCGACCTTGAAGCGGCTGAATTCCACGAACAGCGCCGTGGCCGCACTCGGCACGGTGGCCCAGCGGGTCTCAAGCGTGGTGGCCCGGTATCGCGTCTGAACGGGCCCCGTCGCGCCGGGCGGCCTAGGCCCGGCGCCCGCTGACTCCGTTGACGACCGCCGCCCCGATGAGGTGCGCCAGGCGCAGGGCTTCGGGGACGTAGCCTGTATCCGTCAGCCGGGCGAGCGCGTCCTCAGCTTCTTCCGGCGCGAGGCCCTGGACCTGGAAGACGAACGGCCGTCGTTGATGGATGGGCCCGGCGCGCCGCAGAAGCTCGAGCCTGCGCTCGGCGAAAGGCAGCTTGCGGATCGCCTGCTCCATCGCCGCCAGATCTGGCGCTCGACGCATGACCGCGACACACGGGCGCTCGAGCCTCTCGGCGAGCGCGGGCAGGTCCACGACGTTCAGCCCGCCGAAGGCGATGCCGTCGAGCAGGACCAGATGGATCTGCGGCAGGAACTTGCCTCCCTCGAGCATGGTCGCGAGCACGTCAGTGGCGTTCCAGCCGTCGCGGCGCAGGCGCCCCCACACCAGCCCTTCGAAGCGGGTCCCGGCGCAGACCACCCCGGCGATCTGCACCGGCGCGCCGCGTCGGCGCGCGAACGGTGCATCGTCGAATCCAATGGCTCTCAGCAGCCTGGTGGGAGCGGGCAGCCTCACGCGCGGCAGCGTGCCAGAATCACCTCGCTGCGCAAACGTGTTGAAGGGGTGGCCATGAGCTCGAGCGCGCGGGAAGCGAAGTACTGGCATGTCGACAAGGGGCGCGTGGTCTGCACCGCCTGCCCGCGCCACTGCGCGATGGCCGAGGGGCAGAACGGCTTCTGCTTCGTGCGCAAGAACGAGGGCGGCCGGCTGGCCACGCTGGCCTACGGGCAGCCCAACGCGGTGGCGGTGGACCCCATCGAGAAGAAGCCGCTGTTCCACTTCCTGCCGGGGACCACCATCCTCAGCATCGGCACCGCGGGCTGCAACCTCGGGTGCCGGTTCTGCCAGAACTGGGACCTGTCGCGCGCCCGGTCCAACCACATGCGTGCGATGAGCCTGCCGCCCTCGGAGGTCGCCCGTCTCGCCACCTCGGAAGGCTGCGCCTCGGTCGCCTTCACCTACAGCGACCCGACCGTCTTCGTGGAGTACGCCACCGACGCGGCCATCGCTTGCCGTGAGGCCGGGCTGGCCACCGTCGCCGTGACCGCGGGCTACATCGGCAAGGAGGCGCGTGAGGACCTCTATCGCCACCTCGACGCTGCCAACATCGACCTCAAGGGCTTCACCGAGGACTTCTACGCCAAGCTCTCGCTCGCCCACCTAGCACCCGTGCTCGAGACCATCGAGTACGCGGTCAAGCACGGCGTCTTCGTGGAGCTCACCACGCTCCTCATCCCCGGACACAACGACGGCGAGGACGAGATCCGCGCCGAGTCCAAGTGGGTCGTCGAGCATCTCGGACCCGACGTCCCGCTGCACTTCTCGGCCTTCCATCCGGCCTACCAGCTCCTGAACGTCCCTCGCACCCCGCCGCAGACGCTGCGCCGCGCCCGCGCCATCGCACTAGCCGAGGGCGTGCGCTACGTGTACGTGGGCAACCTGGTCGACGAGGAGGGGGAGACGACCTACTGCCACGGCTGCGGCGAGCCCCTCATCGGGCGCGAGGGCTTCGCGGTGAGGCACAACCTGCTGGCCGGCAACGACCACTGCCCCAAGTGCCAGGCCATCATCCCCGGGGTCTTCGACGCGCGCGCCCGGACTGCCTCGGCGGGCATTCGCCACGGGCTCCTGTGAGCGCTGCCTTCGGGTAACTTGAAGCCCCCACCCTGCTCGTCCCGGAGGCGCGCAATGTTCGAGACTCGCTCCCCCGCCGTCGCTGGACGCTTCTATCCCAGCGACGCCGCCACGCTCGACCGCGAGGTCCGCACCCACCTTTGCTGCGCCTCTCCGACGGAGCCGGCCCCCGCCATCGCCGTCATCGCCCCTCACGCCGGATACGTCTACAGCGGAGCCATCGCAGGCGCGGCCTACGCGCGGGTCGTCGTGCCCCGGTCTGCTGTCGTGCTCTGCCCCAACCACACGGGGATGGGCTCGCGGCGCTCGCTGTGGCCCGAAGGCGCCTGGAGGCTGCCCGGCGGCGCGCTGCTGGTGGACGAGGCGCTGGCCGAGGAACTGCGCCAGCACGCGGGCCTGGAACCCGATGCCCTGGCCCACCAGCACGAGCACTCGCTGGAAGTGCAGCTGCCCTTCCTACAGGCACGTAATCCCGAGGTCGCCATCGTGCCGATCTGCCTCTCTTCGCTGAGCCTGCGTGAGTGCCTGCAGATGGGCGAGCAGATCGCCGCGGCCATCGCCGCGTTCAGGGACCAGGTGCTCCTGGTGGCGAGCACCGACATGACCCATTTCCTGTCCGCGCGGGAGGCGCTCCGGCTCGACTCGATGGCGCTCGAGCACGTGAAGGCCCTCGATGCCGAAGGCCTGTACGAGGTGGTCGAGACCCAGGGCATCTCGATGTGCGGCTACCTGCCCACCACCGTGGTTCTCGCCGCTGCCAGGGCGCTGGGGGCCCGGGCGGCCGAGCTGGTGCGCTACGGTCACTCGGGCGAGACCAGCGGCGATCTCGAGCGGGTGGTGGGGTATGCGGGACTGGTGATCCGCTAGCTGCTTTGCTCATCGGCCTCATCAGTGCGTGTGCGGGCCAGTATCCGTCGGCTCAACAGGTGGCGGAACGCGTGCACCGGGCTCGGTCGGGTAGTAAGGCTCCAGCGGCCTCTCTCGACGCTCGCCTTCCTGTGCGACAGCCCGCCGCTCTCCTCGGCGCTCCAGCCGGCGCGTGTAGTTTCGAGCGAAGTCGATGTTGCCGACGCCTAAGGCGAGAGCCGCTGCGACGGCGGCCGCGCCGACCACTGCAGCGAAGGTGGTCATCACGATGTTCCGGGCGATTCCCAGCTGGTCGAGGGCCATGAAGACCGAGAGCGTGATGATGGCCACCCTCGCACCCCGAGCGAGCCAGGTGCTCGTCACACCTCCGATGAGATCCGCGACGACGTTCGCCACTGCGATCGCGATGCCCACGATGAAGGCGGCGACGATCACCCGCGGCACGTAGCTGAGGATCCGGTCGATCCCTCCTGAGAGCGAGACCAGCCGCAGCGAGCGCGTCGTGAGCGACAGCGTCACCAGCATGCCCAGCCAGAACACCGCCGAGCCCACCGTCGACGAGGCAGGACGTCGGGCACTTGCCCTCGGGTGCAGCCGGCGGTTGATGAAAGGGTCGAAGTCCAGCCGTGCCAGCAGGCGGCGCACCAGACTGCCAGCCAGGCGCGATAGCGCGTAGCCGACGACAAAGATGATCACTGCGGAAAGAAGGTTCGGTAGAAACCCCACCACCTGTCCGATTCCCGTCGCGAAGTAATTGCGGATCTGTTCGACCATGGTCGATCCCCCGTGCTCTCGTCAGCAACGTTGGGATCACGTCAGCTCCCGACAACGGGCAACTCGAGACGCGCGACCGCGCCTTCGCCACTGGGCAAGCAATGGCGCGGGCAGGGGGCGGCCTTCCAGTCGAGGCCTCCGACACTGAACCGACCAGCCTTCCTACTTCTGGGCAGGCGCGAAGCGCGACCGGTAGACGTGGGCGTATTCAGCGAGGGTGCGTGGCGCCCTGCCGGTCAAGGCCCTCACGTCGCCGCTGATGCGCGCCGCGTGGCCCGCTCGCACGGTGTTCTGGAAGAGCCCGACCATCAGGCCTGCGTAGTCGGCGGGGAGGCCGGCCTGGAGCAGGCCCCTGCGGAAGGACTCATCGTCGATGGGCAGATAGCTGACCCTCCGACCGGTCTCGCGAGTGAGGATCGCCGCGGCCTCCGCATAGGTGAGCGCCTCGCCGCCTGTGATGAGGTAGGCCTTGCCCGCCTGGCCTACGGTGGTGAGCGCTGCGGCCGCCGAGGCGGCGATGTCGCGGGCGTCCACGAAGGCGGTCTTGGCCTCTCCCGCTGGAACAGCCACGTTGCCGGTGGCCTGGATGCCAGGGAGCCAGAAGGTGTTGAAGTTCTGCATGAACCAGCTCGGGCGCAGATGGGTCCAGGCGGCCCCCGAGCGCTCCACGGTCCGCTCGACCTTGCGCAGCGGGATCTCCTCGTTGGCATCCACTCCCGCGGCGCTCATGGTCACTACTCGGCGAACCTTGGGAAGCGCGGTGTCCAGGAAGGGCGCCAGCAACTGGTCAGCCGCGGCGTATCCCGGTGGAGAGACGACGAAGAGGCGGTCGACACCCTCGAGCGCGGCCTGGAAGGTCGCGCCATCCTGGTAGTCGAAGCGCACATAGTCGACCGTGGGCCTCTTCCCGTGCTTGGAGGGATCGCGGGTGGCCGCGTTGATCCTCTCGCCCTTCTTGGCCAGCTCCTCGACCAGCAGCGAGCCCACCGTACCCGTCGCACCCAGCACCAGGATCTTGGCTGACATGATTCCGCCTCCACGGGTTGGCCCAGCGCCTTTCAGGCGCGGGGCAGGAGGCGAGTTGGATGCGGGACTCTGATCCGGGTTGCCCCAGCTCTCCAATCGGGCAGGCAGGCGCACTCGCCCCCTGCCCGCTCCTGCACAGCGGCCAGCGTCTCAGGGGACCGGCGCGAAGACGAACGGATGGGCGACCACGCACTCCTCGCTGCCCGAGGGGTAGCGCCACCTGCGGAAGGCGCGCTCGACGCAGTGGGCCAGCCCCGAGCTGCCGACGGTGTCCTCGTCGAACTCCACGTCCGTCGCCGTTCCCTGCGGGCTGATGGTGAGGCGCACCACCAGCTTGCCCTGCAGCGTGGGAGTCCGCTTGATCTCCTGCTCGTAGCAGACCTGGATCGCCCGAAGGTTCTTCTTCATTTGCCGGGCGATCGCCGGGCCATCGCAGCCCGCGCTCGGCGCGCGGGCGTCGTCCTCGGAGTCACTGTCCTCGAAGCTGACCTGCGGCGTGTGGAGGCTGCGCTGGCCCGATAGCCCGGTGGTGCTCGGGTGTGCGCCTCCAGGGGTATGCAAGTCGTCGATCCCTTCGATTCCGCTTCCGCTTCCGCCTCGCCGCCCGGGTCCAGCCTCGAGCTCGAAGCCGTTGCCGCCCCCCTGCCCTGCCTCCCTGACCGCCTCCTCCACACTCCTCGATTCGCGTCCGTTCATCAGCTCGTCGACGGCGCTGTCCGATCCGTCGCGTTCGAGCCTTCTGATGGCGTTGGGCAAGCCCGACCGGAGGATTGCTTCGCGCATGCCTGCTGGATCTGGACCGACGCTGGGTCTGGGGGCGCGCGAGGGAGCACGAGTCGTCCTAGGGGACAGGACCAACTGAATCACCGGGGCTGGGAGGGCCACCGGCGGGATCGGCGATAGCGGCCGAGGCAAGAGGAGGCGCCCCCCCACGTGGTGCAGATCCTCCACGAAGGCCGGCTCCACGGCCGGGTGCCCTTCGCGCGCGGTGATGGCCTGGGCGACGCCAAAGTTGAAGAGGAAGACCCCGGCCACGATGGCTGCGAAAGTGCGATCGACCGTTCGCCAGGGGGCGGTGCGGACCAGCGGCTCCTGTGCGGAGCGGGCAGACTCCTTCACCCATCTCCTCGCTCGCGCGAGAAGGCAGCGTCCAAGCTTCATGTCCCGTGACCTCCTCGCGCCTTGGACAGCGTCGTGAGGCCGCCGGTTCCAGCCCCCAGCTTGGCCCTCGCCCCGCGGCGAGGGGGTGGTAGCATGCGCCGCCGTGAAGAGCGCCGACGTCGTCATCGTGGGGGGCGGGATAGCGGGGTTGTCTGCCGCGTGGCTCCTCGCGCGCGAGGGCGGACGCCGCGTCCTGCTTTTTGAGCGCGAGCCGGTCTTCGCCAGCCACAGCTCGGGACGCAACGCGGCGATCTTCCGCCACCTCGACGCAACCCCGGGCGGCGTCGAGCTCGCCATCCGCAGCCGCACCCTCCTCGACGAGCTGATCGGCCCTCAAGGCAAGTGGCTGGAGCGCACCGGGGCGCTCTACGTCGCCCGCTCGCCCGCCGCGCTCCAAGGCATGCTCGGCCTGGCCCGGCAATTCGGCATCGGT
Source organism: Deltaproteobacteria bacterium (assembly GCA_016218885.1). Lineage (GTDB taxonomy): Bacteria > Myxococcota > Myxococcia > Myxococcales > UBA5297 > JACRCT01. The sequence continues at coordinate 12,783 of JACRCT010000761.1, forward strand.
CACGCCCTGCGTGAGCGCAGCGACCTCGAGGCGCGGGTGCCCTACCTGAGAGGCGGCTCCGCAGCGGTGGGCCTGGAGTCCTTCGACGACGGGGTGATGGACATCCACGGCATCTGCTGCGCCCTCGCCGAGGCCGGCCGGGCGTGCGGCGCGCAGCTCATCAGCGGCACCGAGGTGACTGAGGTTCGGGCCCAAGGGGGACGGATCGAGGGGGTCCGCCTGGCCGATGGAGAGCTCGTGCACGCCGGGACGCTTGTGCTGGCCGCCGGCGCGTGGTCCGCGGGGCTGGGCCAAGCTGCCAGCGCGCCACTGCCCCTGCAGCCCCTGCGGCGCCACGTGGCCCATCTCGAGACCCGGCCTTCTCCGCCGACAGGGCTCCCCGTCGTCTGGTGTGTGGACGACGAG
>JACRCT010000762.1 GCA_016218885.1 Deltaproteobacteria bacterium
CCTCGGGCGCAGTGCTCGCCGTGCAGCCCGGCGACAGCCGGTTGCAGCTGCGGCAGGTGTTGCCGGAGCGCGTCAGTGTCCCAACGGCGGAGGTGCTGATCCTGGCGGGGTCGAGTGGGCAGGAGCGGTAGTCGAGCTCCACCTCGGCGTAGTCCGTCACCACCATGGCTGGAAGATGGTTCTCGGCGCCGATTGGTCCGCCGTTGTAGGGAAGCGGCCCGGACCCATTGGGATTGCGTGGCTGGGCGCTGAGCGAGAGCGTCCTGGCCTCTCCTCGCAGGAGGTTCGCTATCCGGACGGGATCCGAGATGGCGAATGGGCCGCTGCTGGGCACGAGCGCTGGGGACTCGACGGAGGCGGTGTTCGAGTCCAGCAACGTCCAGCCGTTGTTCTCCCACAGGAGCAGGGATGCTCCGTTCTGCTGGGTCCCCGCTGCATCGTAGCCCCGCCCTGAACCGACCCAGGAGAAGGTTGCGCTCTTGAAGACCGGGTCGGCGTGCCCGGCCGCGTCGAGCTCGCCGGCCGCTGCGAAGTCGACGCTCAGGACGTGGCCCGGGCGGGTCCCGGAGCCGGCGTTGAAGGTCCAGGTGTCCCCCAAGTCCTGGCTGCTGGCGGATTGGCCTCCGAAGATGACCAGCCGCCCCCGCTCATCGTCGTAGGCCATGGCGTGGGAGGCGCGCGCCTCCGGCTCCCGGCGAACCGCGGCATAGGTGCTCCAGCGAGGTGTGGCGAGATCCGCCCGCCATTCCCGGACATAGGACACGTGGCTGGGGATGCCGTTGCTCAGCCCGCCGAAGAGGATCACCCGCTTGCGGCCCTTGTCGAAGGCCATGGCCGCTTCGGCGAGGCCCGAGTCGCCAGCCACGGTCCGGTTGGTCCAGGTACCGATGGCGCCGGTGCTGTTGTACTCCCAGGTCTCGGTGGCGCCCGCCCAGCCTGCTGCGTTCCGGCCTCCGCGCAACAGCGTGACGTTGGGGCGGCTCGCGTCGTAGGCCATGGCGTGGCCGTAGCGGGCGGCGGGGCCGCCGGAGACGGTGCGGGAGACCCAGACGCCCCCGGCGCCGTAGGTCCAGACCTCGCTGGCGCTGCTCATGGTGGTGCTCGAGCAAGACTTGCCACCAAACAGGATGATGGCGTTGAGAGCCTGGTCATAGACCATGGCGTGTCCGCACCGCGCCGAGGGGCCGGCCACGGCGCGGCTGGTCCAGCTCGTGCCATTCCACTCCCAGGTCTCGTTGGTGGTCGCGCCGCCGAAGAGGACCACCCCTCGGCTGGGGTGGTAGGCCATGGCGTGCTCGGTCCGCGAGGAGGGACCCGTGGTCGCGGCTTGTCTCCAGCCGCCCCCGTTCCAGACCCAGGTGTTGGTTCCGGCTCCCCCGAAGAGCACGACCTGCTTGCGCGCGGCGTCGTAGGCGAGCGCGTGGCCGCTGCGGGCCGGAGGGATCTCGTCGATCTGGGACATCGCTAGCCAGGGCGAGCCCGCGACCCCGTCCAGCTCCCAGGTGTCGTTGTAGGTGCTCGACCCTCCCATGTCCTCGTCACCGCTCTCGCCGCCGAAGATCACCGTGCGGCCGCGGGCGATGTCGTAGGCCATGGAGAACTCGCGCCGATCGGGGGGGATGGAGGGTGTCGCCCGCAACGCCCAGTTGCTACCGGTCCACTCCCAGGTGTCGATGAAGTTCGAGAGATTGGCCTGGCCGCCGTGGAGCACCAGCCGCCTCCGCTGGACGTCGAAGGCCATGGCGTGCCCGCAACGCGCCGCCGGGCTAGTCGAGGGTGCCAGGCGAGCCCAGGCCGCGCCGTTCCATGCCCAGGTTTCGTTGAGGGCGGTGTCGCATTGGCCGTAGGTGGACATGCTGGAGCAGCCGCCGTGGAGGATCGTCCTGCCGTTCTGGGCGTCGTATTGCATCGCGTGCTGCAGCCGCGCCGAGGGGCTGGAGGACGTTCCCCCAGCATCGACCAGCCGCCAGCGGCTGCCGTCGAGCTCCCAGGTGTCGCCGTAGTAAGCATAGGGCGGAGAGCCTTCGTGCCCGCCGTGGATCACGAGTCGGTCTCGGGCAACGTCATAGGCCATCGCCTGACCGAAGCGGGTGGGCGGCGGCTGGGAGGAAGACAGGATCTGGGTCCAGCAAATCCCGTCCCACGCCCAGGTGTCGTTGCAGGACGGATCCGGTCCCGCGCATTCATTGCAGAAGCAGGCGCGGTCAACGGGGGCCTCGCCGCCGAATAGGACGACCGCCCCTCGGTGCGCGTCGTAGGCCATCGAGTGGCCGTATCGTTCCACGGGGCCGAAGCAGTTGACGGCCGCGCCGCATACCTGCTTCCACTCGATGCCGTCCCACTCCCAGGTGTCGTCCAGCGACCTCGATCCCGAATCGAGCCCGCCGAACAGCACGAGCTTGCCGCGGGCGCTGTCGTAGGCCGCGGCCGCACCGATGCGCGGCAGTGGTCGGACCTTCGCCGACCAGAGCTCCCATTGGCCCAGCCCCTGGGACGCGGCGGCAACGTTCATCCAGTCGTTGCCCCCGGAATAGCCTCCGACGATCGGGGTCGTGTCCCGTGCATCGACCCCAGAGTCGGCGCCGATCTGCGTGAGGTCGTAGCTCTGCTCGAGGGCATTGGCGAGGCTCGGAGTGGCGACGAATCGGTGCGGATTGGCGAAGGGATCGCCGGCCGTCTTGCGCCCCATGGTGGCGACCCACTCGAAGTCACGGACTTCCACCGCCGGGCTCTGATTTCCTGCGCCGTCTACCGCGGAGACGAAGACTGACGAGCGATCCGGTCCGACCACGGAGAGCTCCGAGATGGTCCCGCCGGCCCCCGCTGGCTGGGTGGCGATGAGCGACGAATTGGTGGTGTTCGAAGAGCTGTGAAGCGCGATGAACGAG
>JACRCT010000772.1 GCA_016218885.1 Deltaproteobacteria bacterium
TTCTCGAGCTCGTCCTTGTCGCCCGCCTGCGCCACGCCAGCACCGAGGACGGTGACGGCCACCAAGACGGACAGACTCCTCATGGCCATCGTCCGCACCAGGGTCAGGCGGAGCGGAGCGCCTCCTCGATCGTGGTCCGCAGCGCGGTCCGCCCGGCTTCGCTCCCGGTGAGCTGCACGAACCTGGCGGCATTGCCGACTCGCCAGGGCGCTGCGCTCTCCCCCTCCTCCTGGGCCGGCGCGGGGCCGAGACCGGCCAGGAGCGCGGCCTCGTCCCCGGGTCGCACGACCCTGATCACCTCGCGCACGAGGTCGCGTCCGCTCACCGCCCGCCCGGAGCAGACGTTCACGGTCGTGCTCAGGGGCGAGCCCGGGTCGGGGAGAGCGGCCAGCACAGCGAAGGCCCGAACCACGTCGCGGGCATCGAGGTAGTCGCGGGTCGCGCCCAACCCCGGCACCTGCGCCAGGTCGCCCTCGCGCACGCACCGCAGCAGCTGCGAAAGGCGTCCCTGCTGCTCCCGGGGATCGAGCACCTCGAAGAGACGAACCACCACCAAGGAGAGGTTGCGCCTGGCCGCTCGCGCGGCAAGCTCGGCCTCGAGCTGAAGCAGCTCGGCCACCCTGGCATCGGCCGGTGCCGCGTCCGCCTCGCGCAGGGCGATCCCCGGCTTCGGCGCCCCGTAGACCCGCGCCGTGCTCTGAAGCAGCACCCGGGCGCGGAGCGCGCGCTGCTCGGCCCAGATCGAGTAGTCCTGGACGGCCCCGAGGAGCCTCGCCGGGCCGCCGTCTCCCTCGGTGAGCTCCGAGCTGGACACCAGCAGCGTCACCTCGCCGGCCGGCGGGACCCTCGCCAGCTCTCGGCGCAGCCCCGCCCGGTCCGTGAGGGGCACGGGCAAACCGACCGAGGAGCGCTGCAGGGCAAGCCAGGAGGCCAGCGGGTCGGCTGCGGCGTAGACGATCACGCTGCTTCCTTGCGCACCACCAGCCGCTGGCACTGCAGGTGGATCTGGGAGGGGTGGTTGGAGAACTCGACGCGCACCGCGAAGGCCTGCTCGAGCGGCTGCGCGACCAGGCCGACGATGCGCGGCATCTGGGCGAGGTCGAACAGGTTGGGCAGAGCCAGGTACCCCACGTCCTCGCAGAGCAGCTCGACGAGGAGCTCGCCGGTCAAGGCGAAGACCGACACGTCCCTGCGCTGTGCGTCGACCTGCACCCCGCGCAGGCGCGCGCCCTGCAGCCACTGCACCGACTCGAGCCGCTGCTCGTCGTCGCGGTTCAGCTCGGGCATGCCCTAGCGCTCCCCCCAGCGCAGCTTGGTGCGCAGGATGCTGAAGAAGTCGAGGCCCGGGTTCTTGATGAGCATCAGCCGGTTCTTGGACTGCTTGATCTGCACCCGGTCGCCCGGGAGCATCGGCAGGCCCGTCTGGCCATCGAGCGTGAGGTACATCTCCGCGGTCTCGGAGAGGAGCCGCAGGCTGATCTCGCGATCGTCGGGAACCACGATGGGCCGCTGGGTGAGCGTGTGCGGGCAGATGGGCGTCACGATCACCGCGTTCATGGTCGGGTAGACGATGGGGCCGTTGGCCGAGAGCGAGTATCCGGTCGAGCCGGTCGGGGTGGACACGATGACCCCGTCGGCCTTGTAGGTCGTCACCTTCAAGCCGTCGATGGAGCACGAAAGGTCGGCGATGCGCGCCAGCGCCCCCTTGGCGATCACCGCGTCGTTGAGCACCTCGGCGTCGTGGACCTTCTCGGTGTCGTGGTTGCGGTGCAGGTGCACCCGCAGCTTCATGCGCGGCTCGACCTGGTAGTCGCCGGCCAGGACGCGCTCGAGCATGGAGTGGACGTCCGGGCGAGGGACCTCGGTCAAGAAGCCGAGCGAGCCCAGGTTGACACCCAGCACGGGCACGGGCCGGCCCCCCAAGGTGTAGGCCGCGTGGAGGAGCGTGCCGTCTCCGCCCATCACCACGCACAGGTCGGCCGACGCGAGCTCGGCGGGTTGCGCCCAGGCGAGCCCGAGCGCCCTTCCCACGTGCTCCTCGCACAACGGCTTGATCCCCCGCCCCACGAGCATGCTCGTCAGCTCGGAGAGCAGCGAGAGCGCCTCCGCGCGGGCGGGATTCACGATGAAGCTGACCGAGCCGATCGACATGGCGCGTCAAGATACCAATACCTGGGCCCTCCCGTCCGGCCTTGAAGAGCAGGCGCGAGCTTGCCCGTCCGCGGAGAGGTGCACACCTTCGTCGCGCGTACATCGCACCGCCACGTGCGGGCTCGAGAGGTCCACCATGCAAGTCGCCGACATCCTCAAGAAGAAGGGGCACCGCGTCTTCACCGTCGCGCCCGAGCGGACCCTATGGGAGACCGCCTCCCTGCTCGCCGAAATGCGCATCGGCGCGGTCGTGGTAGCCGGGCCGGACGAGCGGATGCAGGGCATCTTCACCGAGCGGGACCTCGTTCGGGAATGTTTCGAGCGCCCTGACGCGCTGCGCAAGACCCGGGTCGGGGAGGTGATGACGCGCGACGTCGTGACCTGTCACCCCGACGACGACGTGCGGCGAATCGAGCGGACCATGCGCGAGCACGAGATCCGCCACCTGCCCGTGCTGCAGGGCGACGCGGTGGTGGGGATGGTCTCCATCCGCGACGTGATGGGGGCGCTGTACGAGTCGGCGGTCGAGGACGCCAACGACCTGCGCGACCACCTCGCCGGGCACTACGTGGTCTGCTAGCCGTACCAGCCCCGGCGGCCCGCCGCAGAAGTCTCCCGGTCGCCTTGAAGACCTCCCAGCTCGCGACCAGGTCGATCATGCGCTCGGCCGCGCTGGCGAAGGACTGGGCGCGCCGCGAGGCGAGGTAGGCCGCGGTGAACTCGTGCAGCTTCTCTCTGAGCGCCAAGCCGGCACGGCGACGCGGGCATCGCCCTCGAACTCGAAGAAGCGGATGGCGAAGCCCCCTCCTCATGGCGGACGATCTCCGCCGAAGCGTGCCAAGGCGGCTGGTTTTCGTCGACCTGGAAGGCGACCTGCAAGCGGGTCCCACCGGCATGAAGTAGCTGCTCTCCAGGAAGGCGCCGGTGACGCTCAGGTCGCGCGAGGCCAGCCTGGCCGAGAAGCGCCGGGGCTTGGCGTCTCCGATGCTCAGCTCGAAGGAACCGTCATCCGCGCCCGGGGGCAGCCGGAAATGCTTGGCGCGCAGGCGCGGGTCGTCTCGCCGCTCCTTCGGTCCTCATCGTCTTCTCCTGCTAGAGATGGCCCAAGATACGCCCCTGCGGACCGCCGCGGTAGGGACCCAGGCGATGGCGATGGGTGCCGCAGCGCGGGCACGGCCGGCCGCCGTGCCCGTAGACATAGTTCCGCGCTCGGGGATCGTGGGAGCGCGTGGTCCAGCGCCCGACCCCGGTCATCGGCTCGGCCACGTTGCGCTGCAGCAGCTCGCGCCTGGGCGATGAGCCCCCTCACCTGCGACCGGTCCAGCGGCTCACCCGGGCGAACGGATTGACCCGGCAGTCAGATGAAGAGCAGCTCCGACTCTTCATGGGCCAGCAGGGAGGGGGACGCGTAGCACGCGAGCCGAGCGAGGCTCGAGCAAGGTCCCGAGCTTCGCGCCGCGCTCGGCGAGGTAGAGGAACCTCTCGTCGGTCGTCATTGCCTCGACCCTTTCCGGGCAATCGGCGAGCTTCACGCGCTCCCCGCCCGCGAGGGGTCGACGAAATACGCCCGAAGCCCTCTCCAGCTCCATCGCCCAGTACGCGAACCCATCGCGGACCGTCACCGTCTGGCTGCCGAGGTACCAGACCTCCCGGGGCTCGCGGTCGCCATCGCGAAGCGCCCTGACGCCGGTGTCGACCCACGCGATGCCGCCCACGAACGGCGCAAACGCATGGATGATGGTGGGGCTCGTCGCGATCCAGGAGACGGCGCCTCCGGTCTTGGCGACGCGCCCGATGCGCTTCCTGCCGTACTCGACGAACCACATGGCCTCGCCGACCATGGCCACATCCGATGGAAAGTCGAGATCGGCGACCATTGTGACCGGGTCGCCACCTGCCTTCGGCACGCGGGTGATCGTCCCGCCGATTGCCCCAGAGGTGACATAGAGGTCGCTCGCGTCCGCAGCGATGCTGTAGGCGGCAGGCAGCTTCGCGATCGGGCGAGCGGGCCCGCCAGTCTTGGGGATGGCGAGGAGCGCGCCGTCCGCCTTGCGGAACGAGAAGACCGACTCCGCGTCCATGGCAAGCCCCGCGAGGGGTGAACGGGAGCCGAAGAACGCCTCTGCCGGCCCGCCGTCGCCGTCGAGGGAAACTCGGACGAGAGCATCGCTGGCCAGGACGTAGGCGTGTGTCGCGTCCACTGCGATGTCGCTGGGGAAGTCGAGGCCGGTAGCCAGGACCTTCACCGGCTGCAACGGAGGCCGGGACCCAGAATCTGCCGGGGGCGGCACCGAACGCGAGCGGCACGCGGCGAGCATTGCCAGCGCCAGGAGGGGAACGAGAGACAGTCGCATCGCTTGCGAAGGGATCGTTGAGGGCATGTCTCGCTCAGTGCTGCTGCTGCTGGTCGCGTGGCACGGCGGGCTGGCTCTTCTTGCCCCCCATTCGCGATGCTCTTGGTTTACCACTGCGCTGGCCGATCTCCCAGACATCGCCGGTCATGTCGCCCTTCCCGGAGGCGCGGGCGTGGAAGCCCGTCTTGGTGGCTTCAATGATGGTGAAGTCGTAGCGCTTGGCGGGATGGGCCGAGAAAGGTCTGGTCTTGGCGTCCTCGATGCTCAGCTCGAAGGGAACCGTCATCCGCGCCCGGGGCAGCCGAAAATGCTTGCCGCGGGCTCGCGGGTCGTCTCGCCGCTCCTTCGGCCCTCATCGTCTTCTCCTGCCAGAGACGGCCCAAGATACGCCCCTGCGGACCGCCGCGGGAGGGGCCCAGGCGATGGCGATGGCGATGGCGATGGCGATGGCGATGGCGGTGCCGCAGGCGGGCACGGCCTGCCGCCGCGCCAGTAGACATAGGTCCGCGCGCGGGGATCGTGGGAGCGCGTGATCCAGCGCCCGGCCCCGCGCATCGGCTCGGCCACGTTGCGCTGCAGCAGCTCGCGAGCCTGGGCGATGAGCCCCATCACCTGCGACCCGTCCAGGCGGCTCACCCGGGCGATTCCTGCCGCAGTGACCCCTTCTACCGCCCGACCGGCGAGCTTCTCATCCTCGTCCACGCGGTTCAGCTGCGCATAGACGCTCTCGAAGCGCGTGACGGTTCGGCCCTTCAACGCCCGGTGGAGCGTCCGCGCGGAGCGGTAGAGGGTGTCGCCTTCGGGCATGAGCAGCTGTCCTTCTCCCCTTCCCTGCCGAACCGAAAAGGTAGGGCTGCTGCCCGGGCTCGTGCCCTGCTCGGCTCCTCAGCTCGTCAATGGGCCGCCTGCCGGGGCCCGCGCGCGAGCGAAGTCAGCCCCCCGAGCACTGCCACGCCGGCGGTCACCAGGAATGTCACACGGAAAGCGGGCACGAAGCCCACCAGCGTCTCGAGGCTGCCTCCGCGCGCGGCGATGGTCCGGGCGAAGACGGCACCGGCGATCGCCACGCCGAGCACCATGCCCACGTTGCGCGCACAGGCGAGCACCGCCGCCGTGACGCCCTGCTGATTGCGTGGCGCCGCGCCCATGACCGCGCTGTTGTTGGGCGAGACGAAGATCCCGGTCCCCAGGCCGAGCACCGCCAGCCGCACGGCGATGGCCCACTTCGGGGCCGCCTCGTCCAACGTCGAAAGCCCCACCAGCCCGAGGGCGAGGATCCCCATCCCCAACGACGAGGGCAGGCGCGACCCGATCCGGTCGGAGAGAGTGCCGCTCAGCGGCGCGGCGATGGCCATGACCAGCGCCTGCGCCGAGAGCAACAGCCCCGCCTCGCTGGGCGAGAAGGCGCGCAGCCGCAGCAGGTAGAAAGGCACCAGGAACATCACCGCGTACACGCAGACGTAGTTCAGCAGCGCGCTGCCCACCGCCGCGCGGATGCCGCGTGCGGCGAAGAGCGAGAGATCGAGCATGGGGGAGGCTGCGCTCCGCTCGATCGCCACGAAGCCGCCGAGCAGGACGACCGCGCTTGCCAGGAATCCCACGGTCCGCACGGAGCTCCAACCCCACGCCTCGCCGTGCGAGAGCGCGAGCAGCAGGGCTGCCAGGCCCGCCAGGAAGCAAGCTGCTCCGGCGAAGTCGAAGCGCTCTCGCCGCTGGGCCGCGGGCCCGTCGGCGACCGCGCGCCAGGTGAAGAGCATCGCCAGGAGGGTGAAGGGCACGCCCACGTAGAAGACGGACGGCCAGCCGAACCGCTCGGTCAGCACGCCGCCGAGGGCCGGCCCGACCATCAGGCCCAGGTAGGTGAAGGTGCCCTGCATCCCCAGCGCCTGCCCGCGCTGCCGCCCCGGAAAAGCACGGGTGATGAGCGCGGGGCCGGTCGCCATGAGCATCGCCGCGCCGACCGCCTGCACGCCCCGCGCGGCGATGAGCGCCGGTGCGCTCCAGGACAGCCCGCAGGCCAGAAGCCCCGTGGCGAAGACCGCGAACCCCGTCAGGTTCACCCGCTTGTGCCCGACGAGATCGCCCAACCGCCCGAAGCCCAGCAGCAGACCGCTGACCAGCACCAGGAACACCATCGTCACCCACTCGGTGGTGCCGAGGTCCATCTTCAGCTCGCGCATCAGCACCGGGACGATCGCGTTGACGATCGACCCGTTGAGCGCCGACATGAAGGTGCCCAACCCCACCGAGGCCATCACCCACCACTTGCGCTCGAGGCCGAGCCACGAAGCGTTGGAGGCGGGCGGAGCAGCGTCGGCGTGCGCGGGGTCCATGGGGGCGCAGACTGCCCTCGAATCATTGCGGCCGCAAAGAGTTCTGCACGGGCGAGCCAGCCCTTGAGCGTCCCTGGCCGACCACCGAGGAACCCTGGGGCCGCTTTGTGAGAGCATGAGGCCCTGGAGAGGGAGGTCTGATGCGAGGCGAAGCTTCTTGGTCGCGACTGACGTTCATCCTGTTGCTTGGGGCTTGCCTGCCCGCCTGCGACTGCGGCTCGGCCACCCTGGACTGCAAGAGCTCCTCTGACTGTCCCCGGGGCGAGCTGTGCCGTTCCGGTCTGTGCCAGCCTGCCTCCAGCAACGACGCGGGAGCTGCTTTCCCCGATGGCGGGGACATCGCCTGGCTCGACGCGGGCGAGCCCTGCGCCCAACCGTGCGGCACGCTCTGCTGCACCATGGGCGAGGTATGCGAGGGCAACGCCTGCCACCTCGATTGCGGCACGAAGGCCCGATGCGGCGCTTCAGGAGCGGAGGCCTGCTGTGCTGCCGGCGAGCTGTGCTACCGCGCGGCGTGCATCGTCCCGGGCGTTCCCTGCGGCACCCAGGGCGAGTGTCCCGCCGGCCAGTACTGCGAGCCGACGCTCGACCACTGCCTGCCCAGGGGCCAGACGACTTGCATCTACCGGCCTCCCGCCGAGCAGTTCAACCCGGACTCGCTGTGGCGCTACACCGTCACCACCGACCTCTACCGGCAGGTGATGATGACCCCCATCGTCCTCGACGCCACCGGAGATGGCGTCCCGGAGGTGTTCGCCAGCTTCTTCCAGAGCTCGGATTACTCCATCGGAGTGGTGCGCGGGCTCTCCGGCGAAGACGGCGAGCTGCTCTGGACCAGCTCGGACAAGGTGGTGGCCTCGGCGAGCCTGGCCGGCGCCATCCTCGAGCCGGGCGGAAGCGCGGTGGTCCTCGCCATCGGCCACGCCACGACCAGCTCCGGGGCCCTGCTCGCCCTGGACGCCCGCACCGGGGTGCGGCGCTGGGCTTCGCACGACGCCGCGGGCCAGGACGTGACCTGTGCGGCGCACTGGGGTGGAGCGGCGATCGCCGATTTGGACGGAGACGGGAACGCAGAGGTCCTCTGCGGCCTGAAGGCCTTCGACCACCAGGGCAAGCTTCTCTGGGACCACGGGCTGGGCGGCGGATCGGTCGGTCCGCTGACCCTGGTGGCGGACCTCGACAACGACGGGAGACCCGAGCTGACCGATGGCGGCGCGGCGCGCCATGGCGACGGCCAAGCCTTCTGGGAGGGCTCGGCCGCCCCTGGCTTTCCGGCGACCGGCGACTTCCTGGGACCGGCCGGGCCCGCGCCCGACGGGCTGCCGGAGCTGGCGGTGGTGACCGACGGGAAGCTCAGCGTGGTGAACGGGCAGACCGGGCAGGTGCTGCTGGGGCCGGTGCCGCTGCCGTCCTGGGACGGAGCCCAGTGCGTGGCGGGCGGAGGAAATCCCGGCAACGGCGGTCCGCCCACCGTGGCCGACTTCGACGCCGACGGCCTGCCGGAGATCGGGGTCGCCGACCTGGACTGCTACTCGGTGTACGAGGTCGCCTCCATCCAGCCGGATCAGGGCCTGCGGCTCTTGTGGACCCGGAAGGTGCAGGACCACAGCTCCTCGGTGACCGGCAGCTCGGTCTTCGACTTCGAGGGCGACGGCGCCGCAGAGGTGGTCTACGCCGACGAGGTGCGCCTGCACGTGTTCCGCGGCAAGGACGGCGTGGAGGTCTTCGGGCGCGACCACTGCTCGGGGACAACCTACGAGTACCCGGTCATCGCCGACGTCAACGGCAACGGCCGCGCGGACATCATCATCCCCGAGAACAACTATGCTTCCGGGACCCTCCACTGCGCGGCGAGCATCACCCCGGGGATCCAGGTCTTCAAGGATGCCAACGACAACTGGGTGAACACCCGCGCCATCTGGAACCAGCACACCTACCACGTGACCAACGTCTGCGACGGCAGGGACCGGGTCTGCGGCGGGGCAGGCGCGGCGGACAACGTCTATGGACGCGTCCCCAGACACGAGCCCCCGAACTGGGCTTTCACCCACTCCGCCTCAGGCGGAGAGCCCCTCAACAACTACCGCCAGAACGTGCAGGGCGAGGGGCTCTTCGACGCCCCCGACCTCGCGCTGGAGCAGATCTGGAGCGACACCGCCGACTGCCCGGACAAGCTCGAGATTGCCGCGCGCGTCACCAACCTGGGCAGCATGGGCATCGCCGCCGGGCTGAGAGTGACCTTCTATCTCGACGAGAGCCCGAGGCGTCGGCTGGGCGTGGCGCAGACCACGACCCGCCTGCTCCCGGGCGACAGCGAGGTGGTGACGCTCACCCTTCAGCCCGCCCCCATCAGCGAGGAACCGCTGAAAATCGTCGTCGTCGTCGATGACACCGGCAGCGGCCAAGGCGAGGTCTCCGAGTGCAAGGAGGACAACAACGAGCTTGGCCCCGTGGAGGTCCCTGCGTGCCCGTCGGGGCCCAGCTGAGGCATCGGCCGCACCGCGAGCAGCTCGTGGGGCCCCTGTTCGCCAACGACGGGAAGCGGGTCCGCCGACTCGAGCGAGGAGTCCGCAACCCCCGAAGGCGGAGTCGCCTTGAGCCTCTCCATTCCCGACGAGCTCAGGCCTTGAAGCGGCAAGTGAGCCCGGTCAGCCGCTTGGAGATCCCCTCCAGCCCGGCGGCGACCTTCTCCAACCGGCGCATCCCCTCGACCCCCTCCTGCAAGGTCGCCGAGAGCTCTCCGACCGCGGAGACGACCTGGGCGATCCCCGCGGTCTGCTGCCGGGTGTTGGTGGCGATCAGGCGGGCCGAGCCAGAGGAGTCGCGCAGGGTGTTGGCCAGGTCGGAGATGGACTTCCCCGCGGCCTCGGCCAGGGCCACCGCCTCCTGTGCACGACGGCTGCCCTCCTCGGTCTCGACGACTGCGGCGCGGGTCCCGGTGGCGACCTCGGAGAGGAGGGCCCGCGCCTTCCCCGCGGCAGTCTTGGAGCGGGAAGCCAGGTTGCGCATCTCCTGGGCCACCACCACGAAGCCACGGCCGGACTCCCCGGCACGGGCCGCCTCGATGGAGGCGTTCAA
>JACRCT010000773.1 GCA_016218885.1 Deltaproteobacteria bacterium
CCAGCCGTGCCCCGCGATAGCGCAGGAAGAAGCGCAGAGAGCGCCAGGTCTCCGGCAGACGGGGATCGACCCGCAGGACGTCATCGCGCACCGCGACCCCGCCGAACCCGAAGATCGCCGCCTGCCACACTCCTCCCATGGCCGCGGCGTGCACGCCCCCGGCGGCGTTGCCCATGTTGTTGGCCAGGTCGATCTCCGCCGCCTGCTTGAAGTACTCGGCGGCCAGGGTGGCGTGACCCAGGCGCGCCGCGACCAGGGCGTGGGTCGCCGGGCTGAGCGAGCTGCCGTGGCAGGTCTGCGGCTCGTAGAAGCGGAAGTTGGCCTCCCGGACCTCGGCCGGGAAGCGGTCCCACAACAGCTGCATCAGCATCACCACGTCGGCCTGCTTGACGATGCGCGAGCGCAGCGTGCGCTCACGCCCCAGCAGCATGTCCATGGGCGCCGAGCGCCGCCCCTGGGCCCACATCACAGAGAGGTCGTACGCCTCCATCGAGTAGTAGCCGGTGAACTGCTCGATGAGGTGGGTTCGGGGATCGACCCGCAGGAGCAAGGAAGAGGCGCAGCGCAGCCACTGCTCGGGCTCGTGAGGGTCGAGCCCCAGCTTCTGCTCGAGCTCGCGCAGCCGCTCAGGCCTATCACGGCGCAGGACACGGTGGACCTCGGCCGCGCGCTCCAGGTTTAATCGCGCCATCCCATTGGTGAAGGCGTTGTCGTCCACCCCCTCGTGGTACTCGTCGGGCCCGATGACGTTGCGCAGGTGCAGGCGGCCGTCGTCCCCCCACTCGCCGCGGCTGGCCCAGAAGCGTGCGGTCTCGAAGAGGATCTCGGCGCCCGCCTCCCAGAGAAATTGCTCGTCCCGGGTGGCCTCCCAGTAGCTCCACAGCGCATAGGCCACGTCCGCGCTGATGTGGTGCTCGTGCAGCCCGGAGAGGATGGGGATGACCTCCCCGTCCGGCGCGAGCATGAAGCGCGGGGTGGTCTCCTCGCCGGTATCCGCCGACTCCCAGGCGTACAGCGCCCCGCGGTAGCCCATCTCCCGGGCCTTCTTGCGGGCGCCCTCGAGGGTGTGGAACCGGTAGTAGAGCAACGAGCGGGCAGCCTGCGGCCAGGTGAAGGTGAAGAACGGCAGCATGAAGACATCGGTGTCCCAGAAGACGTGACCCTTGTACGACTCCCCAGTCAGCGTTCGCGCGCCGATGGAGACTCGCTCGTCTTCCGGGTTGGCGGCGATGAGCAGGTGGTAGGCCGCGAACCGCAGCGCGCGCTCGGAGGCGGGATCCCCGTCGATGGCGATGGCGCAATCCTCCCAGCGCTCCCGCCAGGCCGCGGTGTGGTCCTGGACGAGCCGGGACACGCCAGTGGTACGGGAACGCGCGAGCCGAGCCTCTGCCTCCTCGGCCGGACGCGCGACGTCCCGGCTGGTTGCGAAGGAGACGAGCCGCTCCACGAGGTAGGTCTCGCCCAGCTGCGCGTCGACCCCCAGCCGCTCGATATGGGTTCCGTCGTGGGCGCCAGACGATGAGGCTGCGACCGGCCGGGAGCCCGGCCCCTCGAGCTTCGCCGAGGAGACGACCGCGAGGGTGATCGGCGCCTCCCGAGCGCCCGTGCTGTACAGGTGTGCGCCGCCCGGGCTCACTCCGGCGAAGAGCATGCGTGGGCGCACGACCGGCAGGCCCGCCACCACGGCGCTGGCGGGCGTGACGCTGACCTCCACCTCCAGCCGCCCGCTCCAGTTCTCGGGGACGAGCTCCAGCGCCTGGATGGCCAGGTGCCGGTCGGCCAGCGAGGCCAGGCGGAAGCCGCGCATCCGGGTGACGCGCCCGTCGGGATCCCGGTAGCGCCACTCGCGCCACGAGGCTCCCCGCTCCAAGTCCAGCAGGCGGCGGTGCTCGAGGCTGCCGGCCGGGTCGAGCACGAACGCCCGCCCCTCGACGATGATCTTGAGCCGCGTCCAGTTCGGACCGACCGCCAGCTCGGGCACCGCCTGAGAGCCCGGCAAGGCATCGAAGACCCCCGCCAGAAAGGTCGCTGGAGAGCTGGCCAGGGGATCGTGCTCCGCCAGCGCCCCTCGGGTGCCGAGATAGCCGTTGCCGACCGAGAAGACCGACTCCAATTCGCGCTCCCGGGCGAGATCGATGCCCGCGTGCGCCAGGGTCCAGGTCTCCTCCTCTCTCGGCAGCTCGAGGGGCAGCGCGACCGGCGGCGCAACCGGCGGTCGAAGCTTTCCCTCGTGTAGCTCGATCTGCCGGGCAAGGAGCTCACGGAAGCGCGCAGGCCCACCGCCCAGGTGGATGACCTGCGGGTCCACTCCACCGGGCTCGGGCCCCACCGAGACGAAGACCGCCTCGCGCGCGCTGGGGGTGAGCATCTTGCGGTCCGAGCCCTCGACCCCGCCGATGGGCCCGAACTCGCTTCCGATGACGAGCGCGTCTTGGGCTGGCACGCTTTCGGGCCGGCAGACCTCACGCATCATCCACTCGATGGAGTCGGCCTTGTCGGTGAGTCCTATCTCCACGTGCTTCACGTCGCTGGTGATCCTCGCGTCACGCAGGCCGGCATCGGCCGCCGCTTTCTCGGCCAGCCGCAGCACCTCCTGCAGGCCGCTGCGGAGCCCGGCGATGAAGAGCCGGGATTGCACCGCCTCCAGAAGCAGGCCGAGGTCCGACTTGAGCGGGTCGGACCACTCCGGCAGCGGGATGAGATCGATCTTCCGGCGGTTGAGCCGATTGTGGATGACGCGCACCTCCAACCCGGCGTGCGCGGCCAGCTCGGCGACGACGGCCTTGGCGGCGGAGTTGAGCTTGCGCTCCTCGTCGGGGGAGGCAGCGCGCCGGAACAGGGGTCGGGGCTGCGGCCGGCCCTCGAACCCATAGACCTCGGAGCCTCGATTGGTGGCGAGGAACAGCCGGCGGTTATGCTCGCCCACGTCGTGGATGACCCGCGAGAGCGGGCTGACCGTGTTGGGCAGGTTCGTGCCGGTGATCACCACCACCGAGACGCCCAAGCGGAGCAGCCGCTCGAGAAGGGCGTTGACCGCGCCGGGGTCCTCCTTGCGACCGGCGACCGCCGTGCCCTCCCAGTCGATTGCGATGACCCGAAAAGGCCTTTCGAGCCGGGGGTGGTCCCGAAATGCACCCGTCGCCACGCTCCGCTACCCCCCGCAGCGCCGGACAGCGCCGCTCTGGACAACGTCCTGCAACCCAAGGTGGGGTCGAGCCTTCGCGCAAGCTGGCTCGGATTCCGATTCTCCCGCCGGCATCGACGGGCCCCTGCTCAGGCAGACGGCTCACCGCGGCCAGCCAGGTCACACGCTCAAGGGCTCAGGTGATCGGTTTGGACCCCCTTGCCGCGCGCCCCATGATCGATCGGGGCTGGGCTCGCCGATGTGCCATTGGGAAATGGAGATGGAGCAGATTCGCGACAACACCGGGGGCGGGGGCCAGATGGGTTCTCAGGTGGCCAAGCAGAGGTCCATTCCGGGTGCTTCTCGTTGACCATCACGAAGGCCACTTGGCCAACGAACCCGGGGGCCAACCGGCTTGAGCCGGTTTCCCGCAGCTAGCCCGGGGCTTCAGCCCCGGAGCGCACGCCGGACGGATGACTGGCCCGGTTGGCATGATCCCCGGGAAGGACTTCCGGCACCTCGTATGAGGGTGCGGTAGCTAGGCCGTCCGCTTGCGCCTCAAGGACCACACGGCCACCAAGGCCAACCCAGGGAACAAGCCGGCCCCACCCGCGCTGCAGCCATCGACCTTCAGGCCCTTGCAGGGAACGGCCTTGAACGTGCCCGAGATCTGGTCGGTGTCGAAGGTCAGGTAGAACTCGCCGCGCGCGGCGGCACCGGTCTCGTCAGTGCTGTCGGAGGAGCTGATGCGCGCCGAGCCCTTGTTCGCAGCGAGCCACCTCGACTGGCAGGCCGCCTGGCCACACTCGTCTCCCGCAGGCGCCCCCGGATCGAAGCTGGCATCCAGGTCGTCGCCCACGCCGCGGAGGTCGGTCACCATCGCCGAGTGGTCCGTCATGTTGAGCCACAGGGAGGGAGCGTGGCTCCCGTCCGGCATCTTGAGGAACGGACGATTCTGGCCTTCCTCGAACGCCATGTGCTCGCACGCGCTGGGATCGTCGCTGATGAGCACCGCGACCTGATCGCGCAGGACGTAGATCTCGTCGACGTTGAAGACCGCCACGGGATCGGAGAACGAGATCTGCTGGACCGAACCGCTGACCTCGGTCTCCCCGGGTCCCTTGCCACAGGCAAGGGTGAGCAGCAGGACGGACACCGGGCCGAAGCGACGCAGCATGGACGACCTCCGCAGCGCAGGAGGCCTGCGCGGCGGCGCCAGTCTACCTCGCTCCGCTTTGCAAGCCAGCGCTCCCGTTCCTCTCCGGAAAGGAGGACCGAGGACAGGAGCGCTCGGAGCGCGCCTTACGACCGCACCGCGATCCGGTAGTTGTTGCCGAAGTTGCTGTCCCAGGCTTCGCGGGAGCTGTCCGCACCCGTCCAGTTCTTGAACCAGAGCTGGAGCTCGGTCGTCCCCTTGAGGACATCCACCACCACCGGCCGCGCCTTGGGGGTCTGCTTGGCGTCGAACTCCACTGCCGGCTGCTCGACGACCTGGCCGCTGGGCATCATCTTCACGAACGCCTGGACGCCCCAGGCCGGCGCGCCGTTGTGGCTGTGGCGCAGCTGCGCGCGGGCTGGGTCATAGGTGATGGTGAGCTTCGCCCCACCGACCAGCTCGCCCTGAAGGCTCTGATTCCAGCTCTTCTCGAAGGCGAGAGTCGCGGCGGGACGGCTGGGGGCCGGCGCCTTGGGCTCGGTCTTGGGCGCTGGCTCGACAACCTTGAGGGCTGGCTCCACGGGCTTCGCAGCTGCCTTCGCCTCGACCTTCGCCTCGACCTTCGCCTCGACCTTGGGCTCGACCTTTGCGGCGGGCGCGGGCTTGGCTTCAGCCGCCTTCGCCGGCGGCGCTTTGGCCTCCACCTGCTTCAAGGCTGCCTTGACGTCAGAGGTCGCTGGCGCGGCGGGGGCCTTCTCGGCCGCTTGCTTGGCCTTGCCACTCGCCGTCGAGCGGGCCTGGGTTCCTTTGCTCTTCGATGCACCTGCCATTTGGACCTCCCCTGATCAGCATTTTTCGCGCGCATTATGCAGAATTCGGATCAGGTGTCCTGCATTTTCTTCGGCACCTGATTCGAGTCTGCGGTCGCCCGCCCGCCTATCCGCCAGGCACGGGACGATGGTGAGTCTCGCGGCCAGGAAAAGGGACGACCGACCAGCCGCCCGGGCGGGGTCGGAGCGCCGACGACAACCCGATCAGGGCGATGGAGGAGCCGGGAAGGCTCCCCTCGCGACAGGCGGGCGGAGGCCCCCACTGAGCAGACCGACGAGGGGTGGCGGAGCCAGAGGGCCGATCCCAGTTTGCGGCAATCGCTCGCCCCGCCTTGAAGGGCGAGCGGGATCCTGACCAGGAGTGAGCGCCATGGCCTTGCCGCGCTGCGCCGGAGTCCTGCTTCCCTTGTTCTCGGTCCGCACGGCCTGCGGCTGGGGGCTGGGAGAGCTGCCCGACCTGGCGGCGCTCGCGCCATGGATGCAGAGGACGGGGCTCCGGGTCCTGATGACGCTGCCGCTGCTCGAGGTGGCGCTGGGCCAGGCAAGCCCCTACTCGGCCCTCTCGGCGTTCGCGCTCGATCCCGCCCATCTCGCGCTGGGGGAGCTCGAGGACTTCGAGGAGCTCGGAGGGGAGACGGCGCTGCCCCGCGCGGATCGCGACTGCCTCGACCACCTGCGGCAGGCCGCGCAAGTGGATTGGTCGGAGATCCGCCGCCTCAAGGGCACCTGGCTACGCCGCTCGTTCGACCGCTTCCTGGCCTCGGGCGCCGGCAACGGCTCGGAGCGTGCGCGAGATCTCGAGGCCTTCCGCGACCGCGAGCGGAGCTGGCTCTTCGACTACGCGCTCTTTCGCGCCCTGAAGGACGCCCAACCCGAGGGATGGTGGCGCGTGGACTGGCCGGAAGCGCTGCGCCGGCGCGAGCCCGCGGCGATGGCCAAGGCGCGCGAGAAGCTCGCCCGCAGCTGCGCCTACTACGAGTACGTACAGTGGGTCGCTCACCGGCAGCTGGAGGCGGCGCGCGCCCAGGCCCGCCGATTCGAGGTCCTGTTCGCGGGTGACCTCCCCTTCATGGTCGCCGAGGACAGCGCGGACGCGGGGGCACGACAGGATGAGCTGCGCTTCGACGCCTCCATCGGTGCGCCTCCCGACGAGTACTCCAAGGAAGGCCAGGACTGGGGGTTGCCGGTCTACCGGTGGGAGGTGATCGCCTCGCGCGGCTTCGACTGGCTGCGCAAGCGCGGGAAGCGGATGGCCGAGGCCTTCGACCTGGTCCGCGTGGATCACGTGGTCGGCTTCTACCGCACCTACGTGCGTCCCCGGGACGGGTCCAAACCCTTCTTCTCGCCACGGGCGGAGGCCGAGCAGCTGCGGCAGGGCGAGACCGTCATCGCCGCGTTGCGCTCCGGGGGCGCCAGCGTGGTCGCCGAGGACCTGGGAGTGGTGCCCGCCTTCGTGCGCCGCTCGCTGGGGCGGCTCGAGGTGCCGGGGTTCCGCGTCCTGCGCTGGGAGAAGGAGGAGGACGGCAGGTTCCGAGACCCGGCGGGCTGGCCCGCGCTCTCGGTGGCAACGACGGGAACGCACGACACCACGACCCTGGCCACGTGGTGGGAGGAGCTGACGCCCTCCGAGAGAAAGCAGGTGTGTGCGGTGCCGGCACTGCGCGGCCTGGTCGAGGCCAGCTCGTTCTCGCCCCAGGTCCACCAGTCGCTGCTCGAAGCCGTCTACCAGAGCGGCTCCGGGCTGACGCTCGTCCCCGTCCAGGACCTCTATGGCCTGCGCGACCGGATCAACGTCCCCGGCACGGTGGGCGCCGCCAACTGGACCTGGCGGCTGCCCTGGACCCTCCCACAGCTCATGGGTGACCCCCAATGCCGGGCGCAGGGGGGCTCATTGCGGCGGTTGGCGGAGAGGTCGGGACGGGCGTGAGGCGGCGCGGACGACCTATTGCCGGCCACCCGCAGCCCCGGGGCTGAAGCCCCGAGCTAGTTGCGGGAAGGCGGCTGACGCCGGCTTGCCCCCGGGGCCGTTGCCCGGTGATCTTTCATAACGGTCAGTGAAACGCACTTGGGCTGTGGCCTCTCCACTGCCAATCGAGGCCTCACCTCCGTGAGCGCAGTGCAGCTCCTGGTCGAGAATCCACCTCGCAAGTTGGGTCTCCGGGCGGACGACGAACGCGAGAGGTGCCGAAGGCATTCGCGCCGCGGCCCTCAAAGAGGTCGAAAGGCCCATAGGCGTCAGAGCACGGTCATGCGAGACTGCGCGCCGCCATGACCTTCGACCCCAATGCCGCCGCCCAGCCCGGTTCCGGAATCTTCGGCCTCCCCCACTCCGTCAACGACGCCCGCGTCGTGCTGCTGCCCGTGCCCTTCGACGCGACCACCTCCTACGCCAAGGGCGCCGCCCGCGGGCCCGCCGCCATCCTCGAGGCGAGCAAGCAGGTGGACCTGTTCGACATCGAGACCGGCAAGCCCTACGAGCAGGGCATCGCCATGGTCGAGTACCCCAAGCAGGTCGCCGAGGGCCTCGCCCGCTGGAACCGCGATGCCGCGCGGCTGGCCCAGCCGATCATCGACGCCGCCGGAGCCGCCTCCACGCCCAGGCTCAAGAAGGCGCTGGGCCAGGTCAACGACCTGTGCGGCAAGGTGAACTCCTTGGTCTACCTCAACGCCGCCACGCTCATCCGCGACGGAAAGCTCGTCGCCACGCTGGGCGGCGACCACGCCACGCCCTACGGCGCCATCCAGGCCCACGCCGAGGCGTTCCCCAAGCTCGGGGTGCTCCACATCGACGCCCACGCCGACCTGCGCCGAGCCTACGAGGGCTTCACCTGGTCCCACGCCTCGGTGATGTTCAACGTGCTCGAGAACCTGCCCATCCAGCGGCTGGTACAGGTCGGCGTCCGCGACTTCTGCGAGGAGGAGTACGAGCTGATCACCGGCTCCAAGGGCCGGGTGATCACCCACTTCGATCCTCACCTCGCGGCGGCCAAGCTCCACGGCGTGCACTGGCAGCAGCTGTGCGCCTACATCATCCGCGACCTTCCCGGCGACGTTTACGTCTCCTTCGACATCGATGGCCTCGACCCCGCGCTGTGCCCCCACACCGGGACCCCGGTCCCCGGAGGCCTCTGCTTCCACGAGGCCAACGCGCTGCTGCGCTCCGTCGTGGAGTCCGGGCGGCGCATCGTGGGCTTCGACCTCAACGAGGTCGCGCCGGGCCCAGACGGCAGCGAGTGGGACGCCAATGTCGGGGCGCGCCTGCTCTACAAGATGATCGGCTGGGCCCTGCTGAGCTGGGAGAAGAAGCGCAAGTAGCGCTGCCTGCTCACGGGGACAGACCCGAGTCGAGGGCCGGAGCAGGGGTCTTGGGCTGCGGCGCGGCCTCGGGAGCCTCGGCCCCGGAGTCCGGCTTGGGGTCCGGGAGCAGCACGCCGAGATCGATCTCGCTGATGTAGACCTCGTCGTTCTGGTCCCCCAGATAGACCGACGTCACCTGGATCTTCAGGGTCACGACCTCGCGGGAGCGGATCTCGGCCCACTTGGTGCGGCGAGCGTCCGCGGCGACCGCGTTGACGCGCTTGCCCATGCTGGGGAGCTTGAGCATCGCCGAGATGTCCTCGTCCTCGACGACCGCGGTGCGGTCGGAATGGGTCTCGGCGATCATCTCGAAGCGGTAGATGCGGTTCGACTCGTTCCACTTCGCCTTGCTGCGATAGTCGCCGCCCAGCACGCCGACCATCGCCAGGTCCACCGGCTTGGCGAACTCGAGCTCCACCCACTCGCCGGCACCGGTCCCCACCGACGCGTTGCACCAGACGGTCAGCGGGTCTTGGTCGATGAGGTTGGCCGGCGCGAGCAGGGCGGCCTTGGGGCCCTTGACCACCTGCGAGGAGGCGCGGATCTTCATCCCCGCGAACGGGCTCTGCCTCTCGTTGCGGAGCCAGAAGTCCTTGCCATGGCTCAGACGGACGCGCACGCGCCCTTGCTGCGTCACGACCGAGGAGCGGATGTCCCCGCCCGCGACGATGAGGTTCTCCGGCCGCCCGCTCTCGTAGAGCCCGGCCCACTCGACCCGGTGCTTGCCGGCGCGCATGGCGAAGACCGCGAACCCGCCGCGCCCGCACCCCTTGCGACGCGAGACGAAGGCCGCGACCTGCTCCTTCAGGCCGTCGCCGTCGAGGTCCGCCTCCTCCACCGCGATGACCTTGTAGCGTCGATCCAGACCCCGGAACTGCGGGCTTCTCTTGAGCAGAATCAGGTCGCTGGGGACCTCGAGGGCTCCCCCCGTCGCCGGCAGCAAGACCGCCGCGGCGACCGCGATCAGCAATGGCAAGCGCATGTGCTGCTTCGACATCCAAAAGCTCCCTCGACTCGTCGGCCGGGGCCATTCTGTCATCATCCGCGGCGCGAGGTGCGGCTCTTGAACCTCATCGGGGGCTCGCGCAGAATCCGCGCATGTCTTCACCGGCCGCCGACCTCGTCATCCGCAACGCCTCCGAGCTATGCACCATGCGCCCCGTCGAGGGACGGGGAGAGGCCGTCCTGGGCTCGATCTCCGGAGGTAGCCTCGCCTGCCGCTCGGGGCAGGTGACCTGGGTCGGGCCGGACGCAGAGCTCGCCCGAAACGTGGCGCTCGGCGCGACGACCCGAGTCGTCGACGCCGCCGGTTGCACGGTGACGCCCGGGCTGGTGGACTGCCACACGCACGTCGTCTTTGCCGGCGACCGCGCCGACGAGTTCTCGCTGCGCTGCGAGGGGGCGACCTACCTCGAGATCGCCCGGCGCGGGGGAGGAATCGGCTCGACCGTGAGGGCGACCCGAGAGGTCGGTGAGGACCGCCTCGTCGAGCTCGCCCTGCCCCGCCTGGCGCGCCTGCTCGAGTTCGGCATCACCACCGCCGAGGCCAAGAGCGGCTACGCGCTCAATCTCCCGGACGAGCTCAAGATGCTGCGCGCCGTGGCCCGGCTGCCCACGCTCCAGCCCATCGAGCTCGTCCCTACGCTCCTGTGCGCGCACGCCGTGCCCCCGGAGCACGCCCAGACACGTGAGGCCTACGTCGACCTGTGCGTGAAGGAGATCGTCCCTGAGGTCGCCCGCCTGGGGCTCGCGCGCTTCTGCGAGGCCTTCGTGGAGCAGTCCGCCTTCACGGTCGAGGAGGGGCGGCGCATCCTCGGCCGGGGCAAGGAGCTGGGCCTTGTGCCCCGGCTTCACGCCGACCAGATGTCGGCGATGGGCGCCTCGGAGCTGGCCGCCGAGCTGGGCGCAGCCACCGCCGACCACCTGGAGTGCATCACCGACGCCGGCATCGCCGCGCTGGCCAAGGCCAAGGTCTCGGCGGTCCTGGTGCCCACCTCGACCCTGTTCCTCAAGCAGGCGACCTACGCCCCCGGCCGCCGCCTCTGGGACGCCGGGCTGAACGTGGCGCTGGCCACCAACCTCAACCCCGGCTCGGCCATGACCGAGAACGCGAACCTGTCCCTCGCGCTCGCCTGCCTGTTCAACGGCTTGACCCCGGCGGAGGCGCTGTGGGCCTTCACCCGAGGAGGGGCGCGGGCGCTGGGCCTGGACGCTCGGCTCGGCTCGATCGAGCCGGGGCGGCAGGCGGATCTCGTCGTCCATGCCTGTCCCAGCCACCGCCACCTCGCGTACCACTTCGCGGTCAGCCACGTGCGTACGGTGATCAAGCGCGGAGCCGTCGTGCTCGATCGGCCCGCCGCACCCTGCGCTGCCGCCTGACCTCAAGGGAGGCCCCGAGTGGCCATCGTCTTCGTCACCATCGCCCCGCTCGGCACCGCCACGCCGAGCCTGTCCAAGTACGTCGCCGGCGTCGAGAAGGTGCTGCGGGCCTCCGGCCTCAAGCACCAGCTCACCGCGATGGGCACCCTCATCGAAGGCGAGCTGGACCAGATCCTCGAGGTCATCCGCTCGATGCACGAGCAGCCCTTCCACGAGGGTGCGGTCCGGGTCTCGACCAGCCTGAAGATCGACGACCGCCGCGACGGCGCGGCGCACACCATCGCGGGCAAGGTCCGCTCGGTCGAAGAGAAGCTCAAGGAGCCTTAGAGCCATGTGCCGAATGCTCGCCCTACGCTCGGCACAGGCGCGGACCCTCGCCTGGCCCCTGCTCGACGCTCCTGACAGCCTGCTCGCGCTCAGCCACGAGCACCGCCACGGATGGGGCCTGGCCAGGTACGTCGGCTCGCAGCCGGTGGTGGTCAAGGGCACCCTCCCCGCCCACGAGGACCCCGAGTTCGAAGGCGCGGGGCGCTCGCTCGAGGGGCGGTGCCTGCTCGCGCACATCCGCAAGGCGTCGGTGGGCTCGATCCGCCTGGAGAACTGCCACCCGTTCCACTTCCGCCGGTGGGTCTTCGCCCACAACGGCACGGTCCCCCACTTCGAGGAGACCAGGGAGCGGCTGGACGAGGCGATCGACCCTGGCTATCTGGGGCTGGTGCGCGGCGACACCGACAGCGAACGGTGCTTCGCGCTCTTCCTCACTCGCCTCCAAGCGCTGGGCGCGCTCGAGAAGCCACCCGTCGAGGTCCTCGCCTGCGCCTTGGCGGAGACGATTGACCGCGTGCGGCGGCTCAGCCCCGACCCGGCCACCGCGCTGACGCTGATGGCCACCGACGGTGAATCGCTGGTCGGGGTCCGCGCCGGAGATCGCGAGCTCGGGTTCTGGGGCCGGGAGGGCGAGCACCTGCTCATCGCCAGCGAGCCACCCTCTCCCGATCTGCCCTGGACGAGGCTGGCCGACGGCGAGATCGTCGCCGCTGACCGCGACCTTCGCCTGCGCCGCTGGTGGCTTGCCGGGCCGGCGCTGTCGGCGCGCTGAGGAGAGCTCTCAGCCGCTCTCCTCCGTCTTCTTCTCTGCGCCGGGCTCCAGGTGGGAGACGGCGCGCACGATGCTGGCCTGGGCCAGGCACAGCGAGAGGAAGCGGAAGTCGATGGGCTTGGGCATGGCGCCGTCCGCCCCCATCGCCGCGAGGTCGTCCCCGGTGATCGCGTCGACCGTCGCGCTGACGATGAAGACTGGCACTGACGACGGCGGGATGCCTTCGGCATAGTCGGGGGTCTTCTCAGCGGGCAGCCTTCCCCGAATGAGCAGGGTGAGGTCCCTTCCGTCGAGCGTCGATCCGTCGAGCCCCAGGTCCATGAGCACGGCGTGCAGCTTCTGCCCGCACGCGCGCAGGTGCACGCAAGCGGTGCGGTCATTGGCCGCCACGAGCACGCGATAGCGCTCCTCGAGCCTGCGGCTCACCAGTATCCCGATGCTGGGATTGTCCTCGACCAAGAGGACTATCGGCTTGTCCGCTTCCATGGCCCCCCCAACGTCAAGAAGCGGGCATTATGCACCCGCTGGGGCCCCTCGGACC
>JACRCT010000774.1 GCA_016218885.1 Deltaproteobacteria bacterium
ACAACGGCACCCCGCGACCCTCCATCGCCCGCCTCAATGCCGACGGCAGCCTCGACTCCTCCTTCGCTCCCACCGGCTCAGGCCTGGACGGCCCCGTCTGGGCACTGGCCATCGACGGCGCGGGGCGAGTCGTGGTCGGCGGTGGCGACCACTCTTTCACCTACATCGCCCGCCTCAACGCCAACGGCATTTACGACTACTCCTTCTCTCCCCCCTATCCCCCTCGCCCTGACCCGTCTTGGTTTGAAATCGGAGCATTGGCCATCGACGGCTCGGGGCGAGTCGTGGTCGGCGGCTTTTACGATGACATCACCCGCCTCAATGCTGACGGCAGCCTCGACTCCTCGTTCGCTCCCACCGGTTCAGGCCGGGACGGCCCCGTCGGGGCCCTGGCCATCGACGGCTCGGGGCGCATCGTGGTCGGCGGCTTCTTCACCTCCTACAACGGCACCCCGCGACCCTCCATCGCCCGCCTCAATGCCGACGGCAGCCTCGACTCCTCCTTCGCTCCCACCGGCTCGGGCCCGAACGGCAGCGTGCTGACGGTGGCCACCGATGATGAGCGCGTCGTGGTTGGCGGCTACTTCACCATCTACGGCAGCGCTCTCGCTCGGTACTACTTGGAGCTTTGATCGGCCCGCACCAGGAGACCGCGCCTGGCGCGGCCTCCGCAGCGATCTGCCCGAGTGCTTCGGCTCCGGGCCGGTCCCCGCGGAGCTGGCTGCGGCGGCTGGTGACCGCGGGTCGACCCTCTCTACCGCCAGCATCTCGCCCTGCTCGCTCGGACCTCGGGGTTCTCCCTCGGCTTCGGGCTCGCGTTGCTTGCCTACGCTCGGGATGCGCACCTGGAGGTGCCGCTCATACGAGCAGCCAAGAGGCTCAACCTCCCCGGCAGCCGCACTCCTCGCCGCGCCAGGCCTCGCGCCCTTCCTTGGCGATGAAGACGGTCATCCCCAGCGCGGCCACAGGGTCGGCCCACCACCAGCCGAAGGCGGCGTTAAGCGCGAGGCCGCAGAGCGTGATGAGCGAGAGCCACCAGCAGGCCGTCGTCTGGAAAGAATCGGCCTCCAGGGCTCTGCTCTCCAGGGCCAGGGCCACGCGTCGCTTCGCCCGAGCGAGCCAGAGCATGGCTCCAAGCGACAGGCCAGTGATGATCATCCCGGCCAGGCTGTGCTCCGGCCGCTGGCCGCGAATGAGCGAGGAGGTGGCGTCGAAGGCGACGTAGGCCGCCAGAGCGAAGAGCGAGAGCCCCACCAGCTTGTGTGCCCGGCGATCCAGCGTTTCGATCGCCTCGCGATCGCGCAGGCCATGCTCTGCTCGCAATCGCCAGATCAGGATGAGCCCCGAGGCCGTCTCCACGAAGCTGTCGATGCCGAAGCCCATCAAGGCGACGCTTCCTGCCATGACGGCGGCCGCCACCGAGACCAGCCCCTCCACGACATTCCAGCCGACCGTGAGGTATTCGAGCCTCAGCCCGCGGCGCAGGAGCACCAGACGAGCGCCATCTTCGGGCGCAGGCGCGGCGCTGGGCGCATCGGCGTGGCAGCCGCCGCCACAGCCGCAGGCGGATCGCTTGGCGTTCACAGTCTCGGACATGCGCTCGTCTCTCTCGTGCCGTCGATAGATCAGGAACCTGGAACAGAGGCGATGAACCCCAACATGACGCCTCCCACGACTCCTGGTTCCTCGTTATGCCGCGGGCCGACCGAGGCCTGGGTGATGAGCTCGAGGTGAGGGGTCAACGCGACGTTGTAGCCCACCGACACGCCGGCGTGCTCCCAGCGGGTGGGGCCCTCGGAGCTCGCCAGCTGCAGGGCCCCGGCGTACTGCGCGAAGAGCTGATGGCCCTCGTGGGGAGTCCAATGGACCCCTGGGGTCAGGTCTAGCGCGAATCGGGTCTCGTACTGGAGATCCCCCAGGCGGTGGCCACCGAAGCCCAGTCCCGCCCGGAGGTAAGCGCCGATGGGTCCGAAAGGCGAGGAAAGGTCGAGGTTGATCTCCGTTCCGGGGGCGACGGCCAGCTGTGAAAGCCCGGGACCCGTGGCGCCGATTTCCAACATCAGGTCGAGGTCCATCAAGGACCCTTGGAGGATGGTGGAGAAGACGCCCAGACGCACCGCGGGATCGGCCTCGGCGAGGTACCCATTGCCCTGCAGGGTCAGTCCCAGGTAGGCCGAGAGCCGGTGGGCGATTCCGTAGCCGAGCGTGATGTCGGCGTAGACGCCGTGCTGCTCGCGCCGGGTGCCCAGCCCCTCGTAGCCGAGGTAGAGCTCCACGTCCGTGGCGCCCGGTGCCCAGGTCTCGACGGTGTCTGCAGCCCAGGCAATCGTCGGTGCTGCCAACGCGAGCGTTCCGGTGAGCAGGAGGAGCACGAGCTTCTTCGGCGGCGGTGGAGCGCAGGGGGCGCCGGGGCCGCGTGCCTCCTTCATCGGGCACCCCGAGCAACCCGGTCCGCGCTCGCCCGTGCGGCTCGTGCGGCGGCCGGCGACGAGGCGATAGATCAGCCACCCGGCGGCGGCCAGCACCGCCGTCACCACGATCAGGCTTTCCACGACGTGCTCCTCTGCCAGCTCAGGCGAAGATCCGTCCCACCTGGAACACGATCAGCGACAGCAGATAGGCGATGAGAGAGAGCCCTCCGAACTGCAGGAGAGCCCAACGCCAGCGTCCCGACTCGCGCCGGGTCACCGCCACCGTCGAGACGCACGGCGTGGCGACGAGCAAGAACAGGATCAGGCTCGCGCCCACCCAGGGCGAGTAGTCGCGCCCCAGCGCCGCGCGCAGCCCCGCCGCCCCCGCTTCGTCCTCGCCCGCGCCGTGGCCCACCGCATACACGATCCCCATCTGCGCGATGAAGACCTCCTTGGCCGCGAAGGCTCCCAGCATCGCGGTGACGATGCGCCAGTCGAAGCCCAAG
>JACRCT010000775.1 GCA_016218885.1 Deltaproteobacteria bacterium
ACCGCGTCCACGGCAGAGAGGTCCCTGACGCGGTTGTACTCGGCCAAGGCCTTGCGGAGCTCATCCGTGCACGCCGGGCAGCCGCCGGGTACCCGCTTGGGCTCGAGCCCCTCATCGCTCAAGCCGATCACGAGCTCTCCGAGGGGATGGCTGCGGCGCACGATCTCCGTGACCGACCACAGGCTCGGCGGCTGATAGCGCCCGGCCAGGAACTCGGCTTCGAGCGCGGTGTCGGGGGCGACGAAGACCGGTTGGAGAGCGATCCGCGCGCCCTTGACCCCGCAGCGGCGCGCCGCGTCGAACACGTAGCGCGCGGTCGAGGTCGCATCCTCGATAGCCTCGCGCTCCGACAGGCCCAGCGGCTTGACCAGCACGTAGACCAGGAGGCGTGCCCCCACTTCTCCCAGAACGGCCACCGCGCGCTCGAACTCGGGTTTGCCGAAGCCCTTGTTCACGAGCTGGTCGCGGACCCGGTCGTCGGCGCTCTCCAGGCCGATCCCGACCTCCAGCTCGGCAAAGGTCCCCAGGGCTCGCCGTGCGGCGGCCAGGGGCTCGGCCTTCACGAACTCGGGGCGTGACTCGACGAGCACCCGACGCACCTTCGTTCCCGAGAGGCGCGCGAGCATGGCCTCGCGCGCGGCAGGCGGAATCTCGGCGTCGGCAAAGAAGGAGCCCGAGTTGTACAGGTCCAGCTCGCCTACGCCGTCGAGCGAGGAGCCTGCGACCGCGGCTTCGAACTGCGCGAGGAGATCCTCGACCGAGACCGGCACGCCGCCGGTCGTGAGCCGGTGGAAGCCGCAGTTGGTGCAGCCGCCCCCAGGGCGGCGCGCCCAGCCGCAGCCGCTGGCCCTGAGGATGACCATGAGCCTTCCGGTCTGGTGCCCGTCGAGCCACACCGGCGTGCGCTCGACGAAGGCGGGCTCGCGCAGGCTCCCGACCCTCATCGGCGCACCAGGAACGGCCCGATGGCCAGGGCGTCCATCCTGGAGCGCTGGAAGGTCTTCACCGCGTCTTCTGGCGAGCAGACGATGGGCTCGCTGATGTTGAAGGAGGTGTTCAGGACCATCCCCAACCCGGTGCGCGCCTTCATCTCGCGCAGGAGGCGGGCATAGGCGGGGTGGGCGTCTTCGCGCACCACGTGAGCCCGGGAGGTGGCGATGCCCGTGCTGCCGTTCTCCTGCACCACGGCGGGGATGTGCTGGGCGCTGCGGCGATCGCGCACCCGCAGCGCGAGGAGCATGTACTCGGCGGCGTCCAGGTCGTAGGAGGCGTCGAGGTGCAGGCAGACGTCTTCCGGCAGCACCGACGGGGCGAAGGGGCGGAACGATTCGCGCTCCTTCACCTTGGCGTTGAGGCGGGTCCGCACGTCGAAGCGGCTCGGGTCGGCGAGGATGCTGCGCCCACCCAATGCCCGGGGGCCGAACTCGAGCCGGCCCTGGAACCAGGCGACCACGCCCCCCTCCTCGATGAGTTGCGCACACTGCTGGGCGATGTCGTCGGGCTTGCGCGCGGTCAGGCCAGCGGCGCGGATCGCGGCGTCGATCTCCCGCTCGCTGTAGGACGGGCCGAGATAGGCGTGCGAGAGCCGTGGGCGGCGGGTGTTGCCCAGGACCTGGCACCACAGCAGGCAGGCTGCGCCCAGGGCGGTCCCGGCGTCGTTGGCGGCCGACTCGGCGTGCAGCAGCCGGAAGGGCGTGTGGCGCAGGAGGGCGGCGTTGGCGACGCAGTTGAGCGCGACACCGCCCGCCAGACACAAGGCCTCGGCGCCGGTCTTCTGATGCAGCCGCCTCGCGAGGTGGACCATCACCTCCTCGGTCACGGTCTGCAGGCCGGAGGCGATGCTCGCCTCCTCGAAGCGATCGACGATGCCTTCGCGGCGCGGGCCGAACAGCGGCGTCAGAGCGCTGAAGTCGCCGGTGCGAAAGCGCATCACCTGGTTGTCGACCTGGAAGCCATCGTCAGTCAGCTCGATGACGCGGCGGAAGCGCTCGGCGTAGTCGACCCCGGTTCGCTCCCCCAGGGGATCGGTGATGCAGGCGTATCCCATGAGCTTGCCCGGGCCGCCGTAGACGTCCAGGCCCAGGTGCTCGGACATCTTCTCCCACACGAAGCCCAGCGAGCTCGGGTAGCGGACCTCGCCCAGGGCCCGCAGCTTGTTGCCCTCGCCCACGCCCATCCAGGTGGAGGCCGACTCGCCGATTCCGTCCACCGTCAGCACCGCCGCCCGCTCGTGCGCCGAGGGGAAGAAGGCGCTCGCGGCGTGGCAGAGGTGGTGCTCCAGGAAGTGGACCTCGGCTTTGGGAAAGCGCTCGCGCAGCAGCACCCCGGCGCGCTTGACCCCACGGTGGAAGGCCTGCTCGCCCTCGGGGGTGCCAAAGTCGCCCGCGGGGATGCCCTCCTCTCCCAGGTCCTGGTTGGCGGCCAGGCGCTTGTCGGGATCGAACGAGAGGCCGACGTGGTCGACCTCGGACGGGCCCACGCCGCCAGCGCGCAGCACGTATTCGATGGAGGCCAGCGGCAGCTCGTCGGCGTTGTCCACCCGCGAGCTCTTCCCGTGCTTCTTGCGGTTGAAGCGCTCCTCCTCCACTGCCGCGATGATGTCGCCGTCCTTGAGCAGGCAGGCGGAGGACTCGTGGTAGGCGCAGTTCACGCCGAGGATGACGGTGGACATGTGGGCCGGCCCCCTTGGGAGATGCGGTCCCCAGGCGCTGGGGAACGCGTGGTCGCAGAAGGATGGCATGGGTCCGCTCGCCCGCGAAGGCGTGGGGCCTCCAAGGCTGTCTTGAGAGCCAGGCGGATCCCGGTCCCCTGACCACAAATCCTTGGCTCACGCCTGGATTGCCCAGAGACCCCTGGGGGCGTGCTGGACGCCATTGGCGCGAAAGCGCACTAACACCTAATAAATCGAGAAATTTAGGTGTTTTTGCGCGAGTTGATAAGTGCTCTTGGCAGCACCCTCGGCTCCACTCGAGCAGGCGAGTGAGCGACCCATGCGCGGCGGCGCACGTCTTCGCAGCCGCTGTCGGGCGGGACGGGGATGAGCTCCTTGTGCTCGGCGCCGCCAAAGCCCATCTGGTGCGGGATGCCCGATGGGAAGCCGAGCGTTGCCCAGAGCGAGCGCCTGCTTGGTTAGGCGCACTTCGCATCTTGACTGCATATCTGTCAGACATCATGATGCTCACATGCGAACCACCCTGACACTGGAGCCGGATGTGGCTGCCAAGCTGAAGGAGCTGGCACACCGGCGCCGCATCTCCTTCAAGGAGGCGGTCGATTCGGTGCTTCGCCGGGGGCTCAGCGCTCAGGAGCGTGGCCATGCTTCCGGCAAGGCCTTCCAGACGGCCACCTTCCGAAGCGCGTTCTGCGCAGGCGTGGACCCGGCGAGGCTCAACCAGCTCGTCGATGAGATCGAAGCTGGGAGGTTCGCCAACAAGTGATCCTCCCGGACATCAACCTCCTCGTCTACGCGCACAACGAAGCTGCCCCGCAGCACGCCTTGGCGCGGGAGTGGTGGGAAGAGCTTCACGGCCGTTCCCAACCCATCGCGCTTCCCTGGGCGGTTGCCTTGGGCTTCGTCAGGTTGGTCACGCACCCAAGAATCCTCGTCGAGCCGCTCACTCCCGCCCAGGCGCTCGATCGGGTGGACAGCTGGCTTGGCTGCGACCACGTCCAAGTGATCGATCCGGGAGAGCGGCACCTCGCCATCGTTCGGCGCTTGTTCGAGGCGACGGGTGTCGGCGGGGCCCTGACCACCGACACCCACCTGGCGGCTCTGGCCATCGAGCACCAGTGCGAGCTGCATTCCAATGACTGCGACTTCAGCCGCTTCCCCGGGTTGCGCTGGCGCAACCCGCTGGCCTGAGCGGGCAGGTCACACCGCGGTGAGCCGTGCCCATCGCTGGAGGTGGCCCGCCGGAGCGCTGGTTGGCCTCGGGGTGCAAGTGGCTGAGCCGCGGCGTCAGCTCCACTCGAGCATGCGAGTGAGGGGCGCCAGGGCGCGGCGGCGCACGTCCTCGGGGAGCGTCAGCGCCGGCTTCTGGTCCCGCATGCACAGGTAGAGCTTCTCGACCGTGTTCAGCTTCATGTGCGGGCACTCGTTGCAGGCGCAGCCGCTGTCGGGCGGGGCAGGGATGAGCTCCTTGCCCGGCGCCGCCTTGCCCATCTGGTGCAGGATGCCGGGCTCGGTCACCACGATGAACTGCTTCTTCGCGCTCTTGACCACCCGGTCGAGCATGGCCTTGGTCGACCCGATGAAGTCGGCGTGGGCGAGCACGCGCTCCTCGCACTCGGGGTGAGCGACGACCTCGGCTTCGGGGTAGCGCACCTTGAGCTGGACCAGCTTCTTCTCGCTGAAGATCTCGTGGACCTGGCAGGAGCCGGGCCAGAGCACCATCTGCCGCCCGGTCTTCTGCATGACGAACCGCCCCAGGTGCTGGTCGGGGGCGAAGACGATGGGCGTGTCCTTGGGGATCCGCTCCACGATCTGCACCGCGTTGGAGGAGGTGCAGATGACGTCGCTCATCGCCTTCACGGCCGCCGAGGAGTTGACGTAGGTGACCACGAAGTGGCCCGGGTGCTTGTCGAGGAAGGCCCGGAACTGGTCGGGAGGGCAGCGATCTGCCAGGGAGCAGCCGGCGGCGAGATCGGGCAAGAGCACCAGCCGCTCGGGGTTGAGGATCTTCGCGGTCTCGGCCATGAAGTGCACGCCGCAGAAGACGATGACGTCGGCGGTCGTCTTCTGGGCCTGCTGAGCGAGCGCGAGGCTGTCGCCCACGAAGTCGGCGAGGTCCTGCACCTCACCGTGCTGGTAATAGTGGGCGAGGATGACTGCGTGCAGCTCGCGCTTGAGGCGGGGGATCTCCTCGAACAGATCCAGGCGGGGATCGATCGTGCGCAAGGCTGTCTCGGAGGGATCCATGGGCGGAATCTAGCACGCGTCACTGGGACGGGCGCTTCCCATCCCTGCGTTGTCTTCGGTGCCGCGCGCTGCTACCGATTCGCCCATGTGGGGGATCCTCCAAGTCCTGCTGTTCATGCTCGCGCTCGTCGTGGCCAACGGGCTCTTCTCCGCCGCGGAGATCGCCGTGGTCTCGGTGCGGCGCTCGCGCATCAGGCAGCTGATGGAGGACGGCGATGCTCGGGCGCGGGCGGTGGACCGGCTCCACGGGCAGACCGAGCGCTTCTTCGCGACGGTGCAGATAGGGATCAGCCTGGTCGGCGCGCTCGGCGCGGCCTGGGGGGGCGCCGCGCTCGCCGACCCGCTGGCCGTGGTGCTGCGGCAGGTGCCGCTGGGCTTCGTGCAGCGCGGGGCCGAGCAGCTGGCGCTGGCGACCGTGGTGGTGGGCTTCGCCTTCGTCTCGGTGGTGATCGGGGAGCTGGTGCCCAAGTCGCTGGCGCTGCGCTACGCCGAGCCGATGGCGCTGCGGCTGGCCCGCTCCCTGCTCTGGTTGGGCGTGGTCGCCAAGCCTGCGGTCTGGTTGCTGACCGGCGCGGCCAACCTCGTGCTCAAGCCCTTCGCGGACCGGACCTCCTTCGCGGAGGCGCGGCTCACCGCCGAGGAGATCAAGCTCCTGGTGGGGGAGGCCGCGGAGTCCGGGGCGATCGAGAAGCGCGGGGCGGAGATCATCGAGCGGGCCGTCGACTTCGGCGAGCTCACGGTGGCCGACGTGCTCATACCGCGCCCGCAGGTGGTGGCCTTGGACGTGAGCTACCGCGCGGAGGACGTCCGCCGCATCCTGCTGGAGGAGGGCCACACCCGGATGCCGGTCTACGAGGGCGACCTCGACCACGTCATCGGCTACATCACCGCCCGGGACGTGCTCCCCTTCGTGGCCGAGCAGCAGCTGATCGTGCTGCGGGACATCATCCGGCCGGCCTACTTCGCGCCGGTGACGGTGCGGGCCATCGACCTGCTGCGGTCGCTGCAGAGGCGCCATGAGCACCTCGCCATCGCCGTGGACGAATACGGCGGGACTGCGGGCATCGTCACCACCGAGGACCTGGTGGAGGAGATCGTCGGCGACCTCTTCAGCGAGGACGTACCCGCGCCGCAGCTCATCCGCCGGGAGCCAGGAGGGACGGTGCTGGTCTCCGGCCTCCTGACGATCCGCGAGTTCAATCGCGAGCTCGAGGCCGACCTGCCCGAGGACCAGGGCTTCGACACCGTCGGCGGGCTCGTCACGCACCTCGCCGGGGCGATCCCCGCCGCCGGGCCGAGCTTCACTGCCCATGGATACGAATTCACCGTGGTCGAGCGCAGCGAGCGGCGGGTGAAGCAGATCAGGGTCCGGCCGGCGGTTCCCACCCCCGCCACGGGTTGAGCCCTGTCGCCTGCCGCGACACCTTCGAGCTCCGCCAGCGCAGTGCACCCTCGTCACGCACGAGCCGTCCGCTTGGGCTATCGTTCCCGCCTCGTGAGCCTTGCCCGTGCCGCTCCGCTGACAGCCTGCCTGTTGGCCCTCCTCGCCTCGCTGCCGCTGGCATGCGGCGATAAGGCCTCCGACCGGCCGCCGCCCGGCGCTGTCTGCCGACCTGCTCCCGAGCGTGGTCCCGGCCTCTGGGTCGCCGGTTCGGGGACCAACCTTGCCCTCACCCGTGCCCTCGTCGAGCGATGGACGTCGCGCCACCGCGAGCCGCGGGTCGTCGTCCCCGAGAGCATCGGCACCCAAGGGGCGCTCCGGGCGCTGCGGGCCGGAGCGATCGACATCGGGTTGGTCTCACGCCCCCTGACCGCTGCCGAGCGGGGCGAGGGCCTGGTCGAGACCCGCATCGCCCAGGTGGCATTCGCGCCGACCGTGCGCGCGGACCTCGCGATCGAGTCCATCTCCTCGGCGGACCTGGCGCAGGTGTTCCTCGGAGGTCGCCCGCCTGGCTGGCCGGTCGCCGTGCCCATCGCGCCCGTCATGCGCGAGCTCAAGGACAGCGGCTACGTCCTCGCTGCGCAGCGGCTTCCCGACCTGGGAAGGGCGCTGGTCGCTGCGCGCCGGACCGAGCGCTGGCCGATCTGCTTCACCGACCAGGAGATGCGCGACACGCTCCTGGGGCTCGACGGCGCCATTGGGCTGCTCGACGTCGCCACGCCCCTCCTCGAGCGCCTGCCGCTCAAGGCGTTGGCGATCGACGGCGTGGCGGCCACGGCTGACAACGTCGCGGCCGGCCGATTCCCGCTGGTGCGCCAGCTCTCCTTCGTCACCCGCGGCGAGCCGGCGGGAGCCGCGCGCCAGTTCATCGCGTTCGCGCAGGGGCCGCAGGTCGTCGAGCTCTTCCGGGCGGGTGAGCTGGTCCGCTACGAAGGCCAATCCGAGGAGGGCCGCTAATGCCGGGCCAGGTCCTCGATCGCCACTTCGCCCGCCAGATGCTTCCCTTGGCGGCCCTGGGGGGCCTGGTCGTTGCCCTGGCGCCGCCCTTGGCCTTTCGGGCTGCCGCCTGGCAGAAGCTGCAGGGCCAGGGGCAGGTCTACGCGACCCACCTGGCGGAGGCGATGCGTGGGCTGGTGGCCCGTCAGCCCACCCTTTGGCGCTTCGACGCCGACAAGATCCTGCAGGCGACCGCGATCCACCGCGGGCAGGCCGACGTCGAGAGCGTGCGAGTCGCCGATTGCGAAGGCCGAACCCTGGTCATGCTCGGCGCGGACGACGAGGCTCACGACGCCGAGCGGCATTCCGGCGGCCCGGACGGCTGGTCGCCCATCGTCTTGGGAGGCGAGCCCATCGCCTGGATCCAGGTGCGCATGAACCCGACCGCCGAGCTGCGCGCCTTGACCGCCATCGCCGCGGCGTCGCTCTTGCTCGGGCTCGCAATGGGGCTCCTGCTCTATCGCTTCCCGACCCGGGTGGTGCGGCGGCAGGCAGGGGTCCTGGACCAGACCCTCTCGCAGCTCAAGGGGGCCGAGGTCGCGCTCACCGAGGCCAACCGGAAGCTCTCCGATCGGGTCGAGGAGGCGGTGGGCGAGGTCCGGCGGCTGTCGGAGCGGGTGGTGCGCATCCAGGAGGAGGAGCGGCGCCGCATCGCGCGCGATCTGCACGACTCGGTGGGCCAGGACCTCACCGCCCTTCAGCTCGAGCTCGCCCTCGCGCGCGGCCGCCCCGATCGAGCCGACGCGCATCTGGCCGAAGCGGTGCGCAGCTCGGAGGAGGCGCTGCGCGAGGTGCGTCGCGTGGTCCACGACCTGCGTCCACCCGAGCTGGGCACCGCGAGCCTCCCCGAGATCCTGCGAGCCTACGTCGAGCGCTTCGAGGTGCGGACGGGCATCGCGGCCTCCTTCCGCCTCGTCGGCTCCGTCGAGCCGTCGGAGGAGCTGGCGACCTGCCTGCTGCGAGTGCTTCAAGAGGCGCTGACCAACGTCGCCCGGCACGCCGGGGCGAGCGAGGTCGGGGTCACCCTCGAGCTGGGGGCCCAGGCGGCGAGCCTGGAGGTGGGCGACGATGGCCGGGGTTTCGACCCCGCCGCCCCCGTGGCAGGCAGCGGCCTGCGCGGGATCCGCGAGCGCTGCGCCCTGATGCAGGGGACGATGGAGCTCAAGGTGGAGCCGGGCGGCGGGACGCGCCTGAGCGTCCGGATGCCCCAGGGAAGGAGGACGCCGTCGTGAGCAGCCGGCGCACGCGGGTGATGCTCGCCGAGGACCATCAAGTGGTGCGCGAGGGGCTGCGCGCGCTGCTCGCTGCCGAGCCG
The DNA here is from genome assembly GCA_016218885.1 of Deltaproteobacteria bacterium. GTDB lineage: Bacteria > Myxococcota > Myxococcia > Myxococcales > UBA5297 > JACRCT01. The sequence continues at coordinate 8,671 of JACRCT010000775.1, forward strand.
GACCTGGAGCTCGTGGCCGAGGCGGCCGACGGCCTGGAGGCGCTCGCGCTGGTCGAGCGCCTGGTACCGGAGGTGGTGGTGATGGACCTGGGCCTTCCCGGGATCAGCGGGATCGAGGTCACGCGCCGCCTGCACAAGAGCCATCCGGAGGTCCAGGTGGTGGTGCTCTCCATGCACGACGATGCCCCCACGGTGGACGCGGCCCTGCACGCCGGTGCGCGCGGCTACGTGCTCAAGGGCCTGGGCATCGCCAAGCTGCGCGAGGCCATCCGCAGCGTGCATCGCGGCGAGGTCTACCTGTCCTCCGGCGTCTCGGAGTACGTGCTCC
>JACRCT010000782.1 GCA_016218885.1 Deltaproteobacteria bacterium
ACGCGGTGCGGCCCTTCGTCGACCAGCGGATGGCGATCCTCCTCGCGCGCAACCCGGCGGAGCTGGAGGCGATCGCCAATGAGTTCCTGCGGCTGCAGCGTGCCTGCGGCGGCCCGGTGACCACGGAGACCGTGCAGCTCTCCCTGCGCGACGACCTGCTGGGGATGGGCTTCGATTCGCAGGCGTCGGGCGAGAGCACGCTCTCCGCCTCCGAGCGCTTCCGCGCGGTGCTCGCCCGCGCCCAGACCACCCCCAATCGGCGCGTGCCGTACACCGCGGCGGAGACCGTGGGGCAGCGGCTCGATCGCGGCGAGGTGTGGGCAGCCGGCTTCTCCTTGAGCGCGGAGTCCTTCGCCAACCTCAGCCAGAGCTGCAATGCCAAGCTGGAGTCGGTCGCCCTGGAGCTGATCGGAGAAGGTCTGCCTGCCGGCCAGCCGGTGGTCTCGCTCGTCTACGACGGCGCCAGCCAGCTGCGCTCGTGCCAGCCGGGCCTTCAGATGCTGGTGGACACCTACGGTCCGGGAGCCACTGCCTTCGCCCCCGTGACCTCGTTCAAGACCGCCGGCCGCACGGTGTCCCCGGTCGCCGGGGTGAACGCCTTCGGTCCCCAGCGCACCTGGAACACGACGCTCCAGGGCCTGCCCGTGGCCGGCGACTACATGTTGCTGATCGATCGGCTGCACCCGTCGAACGTGGACTACCCCTGGGAGCGGCTCGAGGACGTGCGGCTGCAGGTCCGCTACACCTACCAGGACGTCTTCCCCGAAGGGCAGTGTCGGTGACGACCGCGCTGGATCTCCCTCTCCACCATCAGGCTCAGCCCCCCGGTCCCTCTCGGACCGGGGCACCTCGCGGATGACCAAGCCATGATTCGGACCTTCTCTCCTCTCGCGTCTCTGGCCTCGCTCCTGGTCTGCTCCGGCGCCCTGGCGCAGGGGGTCGACACCGGCGGAACGCCCCACGGTGGGAGCCGCTCCCAGGGGACCCTCTGGCTCCCTTCGGCGCAGCTGCTGCCTTCCGGCGCCTGGGATGTCACCTTCGGGTACGAGCACGAGGGGACAGTGGTCCGCGCCGCGCAGACCTCCAGCGAGGTCCGCGGCGGCGCCTTGACCTCCGAGCGTCGGTGGATCGCCGATCGCGACCTGGGCGCGGTCTCGGTCTCGGTCGGACTCGCGGACCGGTTGGAGCTGGGGGCCGTGCTGCCTCTGCTGTTCGGACAGTCGGTCTCCGACGTCGACGGCGTGGTGACCCCGCTGGCGGATGCCGCGGGGCTGGGCGACGTGCACTTGGCGGCCAGGCTCTCGCTGCTCGGCCCGCAGCGGTGGGGAGAGCGGGGATGGCGCTGGACGATGCAGGGCGGCCTGAGCGCGCCGAGCGGGACCACGGACGCAGCCTTCGGCGAGGACGCCGCGCGGTTCGACGCGGCGACCACGGCGACCTTCGTGAGCGGTGGGCCCTGGGCGGTGACCGGGCATCTCGGGTACCAGTCGGGCCAGGCGCTGGCGGTGGCGGATCAGCTCTTCGGAGATCGGCTGGGGGCCGGCATGTCGTTCGCCTGGCGCCATCGATTCCTCCAGGCGAGCGTGGACGCGATCACCCGGGTGAACATCGGCGGCAAGCTGGATGAGCGCGAGCCTGGCCGGGCTGCATTGGAGCTGCTCGCGGGGCTGCGCTACCTGGGCGACTTCTTCTTCGTGGACCTGGGGGCCGGTGGAGCGCCCCTCGACGACGGGCTGACGCCGCGCTGGCGGGTACAGCTCGTTCTCGGCGCCCACGGACGGTTCGGGGAGGCGGAGAAGAATGCGGAGGCCGATCCCGACCCGGACCACGATGGCATCCTGGGCGAGGCCGAGAGGTGCCCGAACCAGCCCGAGGATGTCGACGGCTTCGAGGACCAGGACGGCTGCCCGGATTGGGACAACGACGGCGACGGGGTTCCCGACAGCCGCGATGCCTGCCCTATGGAGGCCGAGGACAAGGACTCGGTGGCCGACAACGATGGCTGCCCGGACGTCGACGCCGACGCCGACGGGATCGCGGACGAGAAGGAGCGCTGCCCCTTGGCCCCGGAGGACTACGACGGCTTCGAGGACGAGGATGGGTGCCCCGAGCCGGGGACGCGGCCCGAGGCGATGACGAGCAACGCGGTGCTCGACCAGATGGTGTTCTTCGAGACGGGCAGCACCGCACTCGACACGATCGCGTTGGCGACCCTCCGCAGCGTCGCCCACGCCATGCTCACCAGGCCGGGCGCAGCGGCGGTGGTCATCACCGGCCATGCCGACGATCGAGGCGCCGAGGACCTGAACCTGCAGCTCTCGCTGGCGCGCGCGGAAGCCGTGAAGGCGATGCTGGTGGACGCGGGAGTCGCCGCGGAGCGCCTGCAGACGCGCGGGGTCGGTCAGAAGGAGCCACTGGCCCGCCCGGGTGGTCTCGGTAGGGCCCTCAACCGCAGCGTCTCGTTCGGCCACTGAGCGGGAGGCGCCGAGGGCTGCCATGGCTGTCAGCCAGCTAGTCGAGGGGCCCCTCGACTTCGGCCGCTCCCTCGTAAACTGGGGAGCGTCCTGCGCTCGGGGTGAACGGTGGTAGGCCAACGGGTCGGTGAACAGGTCTGGGACGAAGTGCTCCGGGGCTAGATCCCCCTGAACAGCTCCCTCGCGGCCTCCGAGGTGAGCTCGGTGACGGTGGTCATCCGGTCCGCCACCTTGCCCAGCTCACGCGCCGCCCTCGCCATCGGGTCGTCTCCCCTCGCGGTGTTGCGGGTGGGCTGCGGGTCGTCCACCAACACGGCGAAGATCTCCAGGTCGCGCTTCTTCTTCTCGCGCCGCAGCTCCTGGGCGAAGGCGTCGCTGATGGTCGCCTCGCCGTCGGTGATGAAGACGACATCCGCACCCTGCAGGCTGTGCTCGCGCACCGCCTCCAGAGCGCCGCGCAACGGCTTCTCGAAGTCGGTCCCCCCGCCGGGGAAGCACTCCGCCAGGCGGATCACCGCGTCGAGGTCCACCTGGCTGCGCCCGCGCAGCCTTCCGCTGCGCGTGAGATCGAACTCGGAGAGAGCGCTCTCGGGTCCGGAGAAGACGATCGCCCGGGCCTTGCGGCCCTGGCGTCGCGCGATCTCCAGCAGCGCCAGCGCCACCGCCTTGGCCCACAGCTCACGCCCCCCGGACATCGAGCCTGAGCCATCCACGCACACGACCACCGGTCCCCGACCATGCCGGTCGTCGCCGCGAAGG
>JACRCT010000791.1 GCA_016218885.1 Deltaproteobacteria bacterium
AACAGGCAAGCAGACATTGTGGCTCCCTCGAACGATTAGAAGACGCGCTGAGAGTCGATGAGGATCGTCACCGGGCCAGAGTTCACGAGCTCCACCTCCATGTGCGCCCGGAAGCGCCCGGTCTCCACTCGCGCGCCATGCTCCCGGCACAGCGCGCAGAACCGCTCGAAGAGCTCCTGGGCCCGCACCGGCTCCATCGCGCCGCCGAAGCCCGGCCGCCTGCCCTTGCGGACGTCACCGTAGAGCGTGAACTGGGAGATCGCCAGCAGCCCGCCGCCCACGTCGAGGAGCGAGCGATTCATCTTGCCCTCGCCGTCCTCGAAGATCCGCAGGCCAACCACCTTGTCGGCCAGGTACACGGCGTCGGCGTCCCCGTCTTCCGCGCCCACCCCGACGAGCACGCAGAGCCCGCCGTCGCTCCGGCCGACCAGCTCACCATCCACTGTCACCTGGGCCCGGGTCACCCGCTGGACTACGGCGCGCATCTCATGGCGGCTTGTAGCTCGCCGCAGCCCGATGTTCCAGCGGTTCGCCCGGCACGGGCAGGAAGGCCAGCCGCAGGCCCCCCCGGTGTGGTAGCGTGCCCCACTTCGCCTGGAGCCCGGCATGGGTCTCGACCTCCTCGCCGCCGCGCGAGAGCTGATCGCCGCCGACTCGGTCTCCGCCCGCGGAAACCTCGCGGCCGTGGCCGTGCTGGAGGGGGTGGCCGCGAGCCTCGGCCTCGAGTGGTACCGGCAGGAGGCGACCGCCCTGGGCGCTCCCCAGGCGAACCTGATCGTCCATCCTCGCGGCGCACCGCCCCAGGACGGCGACACCCTCTACGGACTGGGCGTCGCCGACGTGAAGCTCGACGCCCTGGCGAAGCTCTCGGCGCTCGCGGGCGCGCCGGAGTCGGCGCGAGGACGCCTCGCCTTCTGCGGAACCTTCGTGGAGGAGGTCGGCTGCCTCGGCGCCAAGCACTTCCTGGCGAAGAGGTCCTTCACGCCGGCGTTCGTCGCCTGCGGGGAGCCCTCGGAGCTCAAGATCATCGACGCGCACAAGGGCTATCTCGTGGCGCGGATCGAGGTTGAGGGTCCCGCCCAGGCCGCACCGTCCGGCCGGCTGCGCCTCACCTTCCACGGGAAGGCGGCCCATAGCTCGACGCCGCACCTGGGCAAGAACGCCATAGAGGCGGCGCTCGCCTTCTGCGCGGCGCAGCGCCTCCCGATCCTGGCCATGGAGGGCGGCGATCTGGCGAACAAGGTCCCGGCCCGCTGCACCGTGGAGGTGCCAGACCAGACCGGGCTCCCAGAGGCCGCGGGCCTGGCGGGCGCCGGCGTGGAGGGCCTCGCGAACGAGGAGGGAGCTCCGCCGCTCGACGTCGCCGTGCGCATCGCCCGCGAGCTGCAGCGGACTGTGGCCGGCGTCCAGCCGCTCAGCGACGAGCGCTTCTCGCCGGCCACCACCGTCTCCAGCATCGGCGTGATGCGCGCGCGGGGCGGCACGGTCGAGCTCACCTGCGACGCCCGGCTCCTCCCCGGGCACGATCCCTGGGCGATCCTCGATCACCTCGACACGTTTGCTCAGGATCTCGCACGCGACGAAGGCGTCCGCGTGAGCATCACCAGGGATCGAGCCAACCCCGCCATGGCGCTCCCGGCCCGCTCGCGCCTTCGGGACGCGGCGAGGGACGCCTCGCGCGCGCTGGGCCTCGATCCCGTCCCGCAGGCCAAGCCCACCAACACCGAGGGCGGAGTCTTCGTCCACGCCGGGATCGAGGCCCTCGTCTTCGGTCCCGGCGTCTCCACCGGAAATGCTCACGCCGCCAACGAGCGGCAGAGCCTCTCACAGCTCCAGGAGGCGGGTCGCTGGTACGCCCAGCTGATCCGCAAGCTCTGTGCCTGAACGAACCATGGTCCTCCGCGACGCGACCCGGGCGGATCTCCCGGGGCGCGCGCCCCTCGCCGCCGTCCTCGACACGGGGAACCTGCCGAACGACGAGAGCCAGCTCGCCAGGCTCATCGACACCTCGGCCCGCTCGTTCTCGGGGCGGATCCGGGATCCTCACGAGCGGGAGTACCTCTTCGTCCTCGAGGACCTGAAGAGCGGCAAGCTCGTCGGCACCTCGATGATCATCGCCCAGCACGGGACGAGGGAGGCGCCGCACGCGTTCTTCGAGGTCTCGTAGCGGGAGACCTACTCGGCGACGCTGGATCGCCACGTGCGCCACACCGTGCTCTCCATCGCCTACAACTACGAGGGCCCCACCGAGATCGGCGGGCTCGTGGTGGATCCGGAGTACCGCGGCGCCCCGGGGAAGCCCGGAAAGCAGCTCTCCTTCGTGCGCTTCCTCTTCATCGGACTTCATCGCCGGAGATTCCGCGACGTGGTCCTCGCGGAGCTCCTGCCGCCGCTCCTCCCCGACGGCCGCTCGCTCCTCTGGGAGGCCATCGGCAAGAAGTTCACCGGCATGACGTACATGGAGGCGGACAAGCTCTCCCGCAAGAACAAGGAGTTCATCAAGGAGCTGTTCCC
>JACRCT010000792.1 GCA_016218885.1 Deltaproteobacteria bacterium
CAGACGGGTGCCTTCCTCCACGGCCAGCGAGGCGACGGCAGGCGCGGAGAAAGAGCAGTGGGGCGCCTCGTCGGAGACGATCTGGACGACGACGTCGAAGCTGCTCTGGTTGCCACTGTCGTCGCGCGCCGTGGCGAGAAGGTGCGACGTCGCGCCGACTGCCGAGGCTGGCCAGCGGTACCGGTATCGCTTGTCGCTCAGGGCCGTGACGGGCACACCGTCCACCTCCAGGGTCGTTCTGACACCGTCGGTGGAGTCCTCGGTCACGACCGCGACGATCTCCCAGTCGGCTTCCGCGGCCAGCCTGTCGCCCGAGACCATCGGCCGGCCGGCGATCTGCAGCGACACGCTCGGGGCGTTCACGTCGACAGTCCGGAACTGGCGCTGCGCCGCAGCAATGGCGTTTCCGGCGAGATCGGCCAGGCCGGTGGCGAGGAGCGTGTACCAGGTCGTCGAGACGAGCGAGGCGCTCGGGGCGAAGACCACGCTGCGCCCGTCGGGGCCGAGGCTCGCAGCTCCCGGAACCGGCACGGCTCCCCGCTGCAGCTTGAGCATTCCGACGGTCGAAGGATCGATGAGCTCGTCGAAGCTCACCACGAAGGTGGCGCCGAGAGGCACGTTCCTCTCTCCGAGAGAGTCGATCGGCTCCCAACGCGCAACGATGGGCGGCGCCAGGTCGGCCCGCCGGACCGCACCGGGGATCACGAGGTCGGCGGCTCCGGCCTGCGAGAGCCGTAGGTCGATGAAGCCCTCCGGACCTCCAGGGACCTGAGCCTGGAAGTGGAAGGGCGTCAGATTGCGAATGGGCACGAGTGCACCGCCCACGTGGACGCCCAGGCCGCGCGTGAAGCCCGAGCCATCGACGCTGACCCAGCCGCCAGCGAGGTCGAGCACGTCGGGGACGACCGACGAGACGGCCAGCGGCGCCACGTACACGAATCCTGCCGGCACACTGATCACTTCAGAAACGGAGCTGGTGACCTGGAGGTGCACGGGTCCGGCGACGACCCCGGCAGGGGCCACGACGTTCAGCTCCGTGGCCGTGGGAGCGACGGCGTTGGCTGCCTCCACGCCGCCGAAGCTGACCTTGGAGGTTGAGTCGAAGCCCTCGCCTTGGACCTTCACCAGGTATCCGCCGGCGAGGTCTCCATGGCTGGGGACCACGGCGCTCACCGAGAGAGCGGATGCCAGCCCGCCTGCGCGGAATGGATAGAGCCAGGCACCACCGAGAGCCCCGCCGACGAAGTCCGTCGCGCCGAGCGTCACTCGCGCCGAATACGCCCTCTCGCTCTCGAGCACGCTGGGGGCGAAGCGTACGGTCGCTCCGGAGACTGAACGCGCTCCCGTGATCGGCGCGGCGCCGTCCAGCACCTCGATGGTGGTGCCGGCAATGGTCGCCAGCGGCATCCGGCTGCCCAGCGTCACGCTCAGCGGCGAGCCCGCCGACAGGGTACCACCCGCCACCGGCGAGGAGGCGACGACGACCGGGTACGGGACCTCGACGATGCGGGCGGCAGGGTACTCCCCCACCACCCCGACGCCGTTGGCGAAGGCCACGGGGCCACCGTAGGTGGAGGCCCAGGTGCGACGAGCCAGGCCGTTCGAGCCGTCGAGCAGCGTGAGCTCGCGGTCGCTTGCTGCGAGCACCCAAGGCCCTTGCATGGCGATGCCCACGGGCGGGCGCACCGCCGAGGCCCAGCTTCCTACCGTAGCCGGCGATAGCGGATCGCTGACGTCGACCAGCCGGGCTCCGTTGCCTACCGCGACCGCCAGACGGCTCCCCTCGCTCGCCATGGCCGTCGCCGGTACCGGAAGCCCGCTCATCACTCCCAACAGCTCGAGCTGCCCGTCGGAGAGGCTGCGCATCTCCAGCCGCGCAGACGCGCCCAACTCGATGAGGACCGCCAGCTCCCCGCCCGCGATGGACATGGAGCGGACCACGCCGCTCGTCATGAACACCTGCGAGACGACCTCGAGCCTGCCGGCGACCTCTGCAAGGAGGGTGACCTCATTGCCGCCGGAGACCGCTGCGTACGCTGTCTCCTTGGTGGCGGCGACTGCCGACAGCGCCGTGCCGGGAGGCGCCACGAGGACGCGGTCCATCTCCAGCAGCGAGCAGGAAGCGCCAGGAGCGCTACCGCAGCCGCCGAGCGCGTAGCGGACGACCTCGCCATGGCCGGCCAGGTAGAGGCGGTCCCCCACCACGGTCAGCCCGCCCGCCAGCTGGACGCCGGCGACGGCCCCCACCGGTGCCGGGCTCTCCGGAATCGACAGGTCGTAGCCCGCCAGCTCGCCGTTCTTGGCGACCAGCACCGCCGAGCCCACGCCCACCATCGCCTCAGCCGAGCGGTCGAGGCGCGCGAGCTGGGCGAGAGTGAAGGCGAAGCCGGCCTGGGCGCTGTCCGAAACGGGCCCGGTGGCGACGCGCACGTCCACCACGCCCGTCACTCCATCGGGGACCTCGACGTCCAAGGCCCCGCCGCTCAGCAGCGAGACGCTTCGCGCGGGCACTGAACCGAAGGTGACCTGGGTGCCAGCGTACAAGCCCACGCCTTCGACTCGCACGCGCGTGCGGCTCGAGAAGGGGGCTTCGGCGGGCACGATGGCCGAGATCTCGGGTGGCTCCAGGTAGCGATAGGCCCCGTGTCGCAGAGCCTGCAGCCGGCTGGGATTGACCACCGAGATGGAGGCGGCTCCGGCGCTTCCGGGCGGGACGACCACCGTGATCCGCTGCCCGCTCGCATCGACGCCCAGCACGGTGGCCGGCGAGCCACCGATGGCAACGCCGCATCCGGACAGGAAGCCGGAGCCGAGGATCTCGATCGTGTTCCCTCCCCCAATGAGCCCGAAGGCAGGTGAGGCTCGCTCGATGACCGGCTGCTCCTCCGAGTTGAGCGCAGCGGTTCGGAACCTGACGACGCTCTCGGTCCCGAGAGCCCCGCCTTGGAGGTCGGCCAAGGAGGCTCCGACCCGAATCGTGTAGTCCGCGTCGAGCCCCAGCACGGCGCGCGGCTCGAGGACGACCTTCCCTCCGCGAGCATCCGCGGCCACGCGACGCACCACCGGGACGGCCTGGTGGGCACCGTCCTCGACCGTCACCGCGCCTGCCGTCAGAGGGTCTGGAAGGTCGCTGAGGAAGACCTCGATGGGCCTGCTCGGCACGGCGATCTCGCCCTGGGCGGGAAGAGACCCACGTACCTCGAGATGATCGAGCGCCACCGACGACAGGGCGCCGACGAGCCGTCCATCCGCGTCATCCGCACGCTGGACGGGAACCTCGAGGAGCTGCCCGTTCTTCTCCAGGAGCTCGGTGGCGACCACCAGATAGTGGCCGAGGAACGCGAGGCTCTCGGCGTCGCCGAACACGGCGGCAGGCTCGAGCTTGCGCGGTGGTGCTCCCACCGGCACTGCGAAACGCTGCACCTTGCCGCGACCCGCGGCGACATAGGCGACGTCGGCGACGACCAGCGTCTGCTCGGCCGAGACCGAGGTGCCACCCACCGGGTCGGTCACTCGCAGGGTCCCTGCCGGAGCGGGAGCAGCCGGATCCGCCAGCTCGACGATGTCGACTTGCCCGAGGCGCCCGAGCGACACGAACGCTCGCTGGCCCTCCACCGCGATGTGACGCCCAGGACCGGCGAGGGGGATGGACCCGATCACCGGCAGGTCGCCCTGGCGCGCGTCCATGACCACCATCGAAGCCCCGGAGGGCTCGCCCGTGGTCGCCAGCAGGTAGGCCCCGTGGAGAGCCAACGCCGTCGCCCCACTCGTCAGGCTCCGCTGGCCCACCGCGAGCGGCAGGCTCGTCTCGCCCAACCGGTAGACCTTCACTCCCGAAGAGTCGGCGACGAAGAGCACATCGCCGCTGGTGGCCACGTCCATCGACTTGCCTAGGCTGGCCAGGCTTCCCAGCTCGATCGGGTTGGCAGGGAGGGTCACGTCCACCAGCCGCGTTCCCGCCTCGCCTGCGGCGACGTAGACCGTCGAACCTGCCTTGGCCAGCCGATACGAGCCGCCATGTCCAGGGAACGTGACCCTGGAGATGGTGCGGACTGCAGTGGGCTCGCTGAGGTCCGCGATCAGCAGCCCACCTTCGGTCGCCTCGAGGGTGCGCACGACCGAGCCATCCACGAGGGCGACGTCGAGCTCACCGCCGACCGTGACGTAGGCTGCGCCGCCCTCGACGACGACGTGTCGCAGCGGAGGCGCATCCAATCGCGCGACCGCTCCCGCGCCATAGAGGAAGGCCCCCGACAGGGTCGCCGTCTGGCTGGCGAGGTGCGCCGACACATCCGCCAAGCCCGCCGGTCCAGGCGGGGCAATCGCCACAGCCGTCGAAGCAGACGTCACCTTGACGTCGAATGAATTGGTGTTCCCAAAAGCCACGGAGAGGCCGGGAGCGAAGCCCGCACCTCGCACGGTGACTCCGACGCCCCCCTGCTGCCCTGAGCGGTTCGGCGAGAGCGAGACCAGCCGCAGCGGCTCGCGATACACGACCCCACCAACCACCTCCGTGCGCAGCCCGCTGGGGTCGATGACCTCCACCGTGGCCGGACCTGGGCTGAAGCCGGGAGCCGGCGGGATCAGGATGTCCAGGCGATCGGGCTGGCTGCCGGTGACGAGCGCTTCCGATCCAGCAACCCGGACGGTCGTCTCATTGCGGAAACCGGAGCCCCGAATCACGGCCGGAGTGAAGGCGGCGACCAATGCCGTGCGCGGGCTGATCGACTCGACGAGCGGTTGCTGAGCATCAAAGGCCGCAACGACGAACGTCGAGTAGATCGGGCTGGCTTGCGGACGCAGATCGATGGAGGTGAGGCCGCTGACATCGAGATGGATGACATCGCCGGCCAGCAACGGAGCATCCGGCGTGAAGCGCACCTTTGAACCGCGGACCGCGAACTCGACCTCGCGCGTGCCGGCGACGGGCCCGCCCCCGAGCGTCGATTGGACCTGGAAGGTCGTGTCGGAGACCGAAGCGACCGCCACCGGCAGGCTGAACTCGACCACGATCGCCGTGTTGGGCCCGGCCATTGCCCCGCTCGCCGGGCTCACCGAGACCGCGAGCAGCTCGGTGAGTGGAACGGAGGTGACGGTCGCCGAACCGTTGGTGGCGACGAAGAGGGCGCCACCATCCCAGGTCATTCCCGTGGCGGTGCCTTCGAGCGCGGTGGACTGGATGACCCGTGGGTGTGCTTCGTCGCTGAGGTCGAATACCAGGACGCGGTTGCCCATCGTCACGTAGGCGCGCCCGGCCCGGACCGCGAGGCGCGACTTGACGAGCTGCTCATAGGCCCTGGAGGTGCCTTCCACCGTGACGTCGCCCAGGCGGGCGCCGCTGCGGTCGTAGATCGTCAAGTGCAGTCCCGAACCGGAGCCTCCCGAGACGCTCGAGGTCAGCGCGTAGAATCGGTCGAGTCCGACGTCGACTGCGAGCGCGTCGGAGTCGAGCGGAACGGTCCCGACGATCGACAGGAGAGGATCGGTCAGGTCGATTTGCTGGATGTAGCCCGACCCCAACCCTGGATCGGTCGTCGAGACGTACGCATATCCCCCGTCGATACGGACCCCCGTCGCGGCGCCGGCGATCAGGACCCGTCCGATCTGGTACGGGCTAGCGGGTTGCGAGACATCCACTACGACGAGACCAAAGACATCGGCAGCGAGCAACGCTATCGGTCCCGACACTACGAGACCGCGCACCGCACCGTCCGTCCGAAGCCCGCCCAGCCTGATGGGGTGTTGCTCGACCGCGACGTCGAAGATCTCCAGCCCCTGATACACGGCCGTGGGCACGCCCACGAGCAGGGTCTCACCCACGAGCTGCAGCTCGGAGGCCTCACGCGGAGGGAAGCCGGGAAGGTCGATGGTCGTGGAGGTAGGGATGTCGTAGGAGAAGGTCCCCACCTGTACCGGCGCCATGCCCGGCAGCTGGATCGTGATTGGCACCAGCGAGGCGCCTTGCGCGCGCGGGGTGGTGAGCTCAAGCGTCGAGAGATCGACGACATCGACGTCGACCCCCTCCTTGCCGCCGACCATGACCTTGGCGCCAGGAACCACCGAGCGGGCGGACACCACCACCCTCACTCGCGTCCCTCCCTCCGCCGGCCCGTGGTCCGGCGACAAGGTCACCTGTGCCGCCGCCAGGTCGTCGAAGTACAGGAGGCCGAATGGCAGTGTCCCCGCGATCCCCGACAAATCCGTCGCGGTGACGTGGACTGGGCCCGCGCTGACAGAGGCCGGAACGATGACCTCGACCTCGCTGTCGGACCGGACTACGAAGCCCGCCGGGTGCTCGCCGATCTTGACCTGTGCAAGCCCGCCCAGCCCAGTGCCGGCCAGAACGACTGTTGCGCCACCCGCAGTCGACGCGAACGCAGGCGCAACTCCCGTCACCTCCGGGCTTCGACTTCCTGCGGGCCCCGTGTGGAAGGCGACCCGTAGCGGCACCAGCAGCGACCCGCCGCGCTGGTCGGCGACCGAATCATCCACTTGGAGTTCATAGGCGGCCGAGGGGACCAGTGGCTCCTGCGGCTCGATCTCGATGGCGTAGCGGAGCGAGGCCGGGTCGGCCGTGACATCGAAGCTGAGCGCCACGTTCCCTGCCGGCCCCACCAGGCGAACGCTTCCGTCGTTGACGCTCGTCGGCGCGATGGGGCGATTGAGCTCAACCACCAGCTTCTGGAGGTCGGGAGACACGACCGAGTCGCGCTTGGGGGAATGGCTGGTGACGAAGCTGAAGGGCAGCGAAAGCTCGGTCAGCCTGTCGCCGCCTGCCAGATAGAGCCGATCTGCGACGGGAATAGCATCCCACGCCTCCTCGGAGTTGCCACCACTCAGGAGCTTGGGCTGTCTCGGGTTGGAGACGTCCACCAGCACCACGCTGCCCTCTCCCGCAGACGCGAAGAGCAGGTCGCCGATAAGGCGGAGTCGGTTGGGACGGCCCGGGGCATTCGAGAGCGTCTTGTCGAAGGGGATCCGGGCGATCTCCTGCATCGCCGAGGGATCGGACACGTCCACGAACACCAGCCCGACCTCGGCCAGGGATGCAATGGCGATGTCGCCAACTGAGAGAACGTCGGTGATGCTAGCCGGGAACGTGATGCGGCCAACCTCGGGAGCATCTTCGAGGACGGACTCGTACGCGACCAGCGCTCCCTTCGGAACGAATGGCTTGGCCAATACGCAGTCCTCGCTGCGCGAGCCTCGCAGGAAGGACATCTCCGGCATCGGTGGGAGAAGCTTTCCGGGCACGGGACAATACAGGGGGGCCTCGTGAGTGCCCGTGGCGACGAGCATCCGCTCGCCAATGAAAGCGGCACCGAACGGGTCGCCCGGTGCGAGCTTCCGGCTAATGACCACCGGGTCGCTGGAGACACGCGTGTCGACGAAGGCGATGGTCCCACTGGCTCCGTAGGCGACCTTCCGCCCACCCATTTCGCCGCACGTGGCACACGTCAGGGTCGAGGTGGAGAGGACGACCGCCCCCGTCCTCGTAGGAACCAGGCGGGTTGCGTGCGAGTCCTCGTCGTCATCAAGGCCGAGCGCCGTGGCACGGCCGACGAGAGCGAGGTGCTTCGGGTCGCTCGCGTCCAGGACGCTCAGCCCGCTGGTGTCGTTGGCGACCAGTAGCTGCGTTCCACGGGACGCCACGTCGAGCGAATCCGGCAAGATCTCCGGCTCTGGACCGCCGACCGCTGGCGGATGGCAGTCCTCCAGGAGCGAGCACACGTACCGGTCGACATCCTCATAGGGCGGCCTGACGAGCTCGCCGGCAATGGATTCCGGCTGACCGGTCTGGGTCACGTCAAAGCTCGCTGTCCGGTACGACTCCAGAATCGTCCCCTGTGAGGTGAGCGGACCGGTGTACGGATACTCGAACTGGTTGCCGTCCTTGGTCGCCCCAGCCGCAGCGTGGATGACGAGCGGGCTCGTCCCGTCCGCCGCGAGTGCCAGCGGAGCGACGCTCACCGCTCTCTCCTCACCCGCGAAGGACAGGCCGTAACCGACGTCGTTCGGCACGCCGCTGCGCTGCAACCCATCGGGCGAGATGGCGACGATATCGACCGTGCCAAAGAAGCCCGGGGGAGCGATCGCCTCGAGCCGGGTCGTCGAGAGCACCGCGACCGAGACGGCCGGCAGGCCTGCCACGGTAACCCGCGTTCCTCCCAAGGCGCTGGACCAGGGTGGCAGGAACCCGGAGCCCATCAAGGTCAGCGTGCTGCCGCCCTTCGGGTTGAGGAACCTCGGGGTCGCGTTCGTCACCACGAGTGGCTCGACCTAGAAGTAGCCGCCGGGCCTCCGGTCGCTCAAACCGGAGGCGTTGACCGCGAGGACGTCGGCCAGCCCCGCGGTTCCCGGGGGCGTCAGGAGGGTTATCCGCGTCTCGGTGGCAGCGAGGACCAGGGCGGCCTGGCCGCCGATGAAGACCTGCGTGCTGGTCTCGAAGCCATCGCCGAGAAGCTCGGCGATCGCCCCACCACCGGTCGGGCCGGTGCGCGGAACGATCTGCGCCAAGCGCGGCCTGGGGCCCGGCCCATCGGCCGAGCGGAACCGCACCTCGAACGGTCTGATCAGGCTCTTGCCATCCGGCGTGGTAAGGGCCGTGGAGACCGCCAGCCGCAGCTCAGCGCCCGCGGGCAGCGGGCCGGAGAGCCGAAGGAGCAAGGTGCTGGAGGGCTCTTGTGCAGTACCCGCCTCAAGGGAGCCTGGGACATCGATGCCATCGGCAGTCAGCAGGAAGGCAACCGAAGCGCTCTCGGGAGCGATGGTCGTCGAGAAGGCGACCGTGACTGTGGGCGTAGCGAGGGGAATGATCTCTCCCGGCGAGACCGATGCAGAGACGACGGCCAGCTCTGCTGGCTCTCCGAAGTCGAGCGACCAGCCCTGGTAGCCGCGGTTGCGGCAGCTGAGCACTCGGCTTCCGCCGACGGCGACCGCTCGTGCCTCGCCGCCCACCGCGCCCGTGACGTGGTACAGAAGCTTCGGCTGGGCGACCTCGCTGAGATCGACGACCGCGATGCCCGCGGCACCCGCGGCTACATACGCCAGCGAGCCCACCACCCGCACGTCCCAGGCAAAGCCGCCGACGTCGACCGCCGAGAGCCTGATAGGCGCGGCCGGGTCGGTGAGATCGACGAGCACCAGCCCCTCGGCCCCAGCCGCGACGACTGCCAGCCGGTTCGTCACCCGGACCCGCTGGACATCGAGAAGGAGCTGTCCCAGCACCGTGGGAGAGCTGTCCACGGAGACCGTCTTCAGCCATCCGCCGCTCACCTTGTCCGTCGACGAGTCGCGCAAGCCGGTTCCCAACGCGACGAGGCCGGCTTCGTTCACCGCCAGCGCCTGCACCGCAGGCGGAAGGACTGTGACATCGACAGGGAACGGCGCGTGAGCCGGGGGTTTGGAAACGTCCAACGTTCCGAGGCCCTCTGCAGTCAGCGCGGCGAGAAGCCTGTCTCCGCGGGCATCGAGGCCAGGGGGCGGTTCCTTGCCCATCTCGACAAGGTGCATGAGCTTGGGCAACTCGGGGATCTGGACGTCGACCTCGGCGATCATCCCCACCGCTGGGCTGGTCTGACCCGACGCGAGCCTGGTGTCCGGCCTATAGAGCCCCACGAAGAGCCTGGCGCCCCCTTCCTTCGGGTATGCCAGCGACATCGCCGTGAGCGGCAGGTCCGCTTCGCCAAAGGCGAGAGAGCTCACGATCCGGTCATCGACCCTGTTCGCGTCCTCATCGATCAGCCCTGCCATCCGGTCGGGTGGAATCGGAAGTCCGGCACGAGGACCTTTCCGATAGAGGCCCGACAGGTCCACGATCTTGAGCCCACCTTCAGCCACGAAGGCCAGGTCGTTCACCACCACGACGTCCCGGATGCGGCTCGCGAAGGCGACCGACGATCGGGTCGGCTGATCGAAGGTGAAGCCCTTGCTGAGCGTCGCCGTTGCCCCGCCCGGGTTGGTGACCGTCAGGTCGACCGGCCCCCGCAGGCCGTTCGGCGTGTAGGTCTCGACGCGGTCGCTTCCCAGAACTCGGGTACGCACGCCCGGGACACCACCAAAGGTGACTTGGACCTGCCCACTGGGAGCAAAGCCGGTCCCCTCGATAGTCACCCGCGTCCCGCCCGAGGTCGGTCCGCGGTCAGGAGACGCCGACGTGACGGTGAGCGGAGCCACATAGATGAACGCCCCAATCGACAAGACGCTGCCACCCGACGGGGTCTGAATCTGGAGCGCGGCGGGCCCTGCCGCATTGGCG
>JACRCT010000793.1 GCA_016218885.1 Deltaproteobacteria bacterium
ACCAGCTTCTCCAAGATCGCCGTGGTGCTGTCCATCGCCCGCTCGGCGATGGGGACCCAGCAGATCCCTCCGACCACCGTGCTCACCGGGCTGGCCGTCATCCTCTCGGTTCACGTCATGGCGCCGGTCTTCGAGGACATGTGGCGGGCCGGGAAGGCCGGTTTCTCCCAGGCGCAGGACGCCGAGTCGGCCATCGCGGCGGGGGCACAGGCGGCGCTGCCGCTCAAGAGCTTCCTGGTCAAGCACGGCCACGCCGAGGACCGGGCCATGTTCCTGGACCTGGCCCGGCAGCTCCGTGGACCCGAGCGAGCGGCCGAGGTCGCAGAGCAGGACCTGGTGGTGGTGGTCCCGGCCTTCGTGATCAGCGAGCTGAAGGAGGCCTTCCAGATTGGCTTTCTGGTCTTCCTGCCCTTCCTCGTGCTGGACATGGTCATCGCCAACCTGCTGCTGGCACTGGGAATGCAGTCCCTTTCCCCGACCAGCGTCTCCCTCCCCTTCAAGCTGCTTCTCTTCGTGGCCGTCGATGGCTGGTCGCTCCTCGCACAGGGGCTGATCCTCGGGTACCGCTAAGGAGCCATCGTGGACGACACCGCCCTCCTCAACGTGGGACGCGAAGCGTTGTTGCTGATGGTCATTGCCTCCGCGCCGCCGCTCCTGGCAAGCCTGGTGGCCGGAGCCCTCTTCAGTGCGCTCCAGGCGATCACCTCCATCCAGGAGTCGACTCTTTCGGTGGTTCCCAAGCTCGTCGCCGCCATTCTGTCTCTGGTGATTGCCGGCCCCTGGATCGGCGCCCAGCTCGCGCGCTTCACCACCGAGATCCTTCGCAGCCTTCCCGTGGTGGGCCGATGACCCTCCCTCTCGTCACTGCCGCCTTGGCGGATCTGCTCCGGCCGCACATCCTCGCGGTCGCCCTCATCGCCGCGCGAATCGTTCCAGCGACGCTGCTGTGCCCCATCTTCGGAGGGCAGGCGGCCCCCATGACGGTCCGGGTGGCCCTCTGCCTCGTGCTCTCGCTTCACGCCCACCTCGCTGGAGACGTCAGCCCGACACTCGAGAACCTGGGCGCCATGGAAATCATGGGAGCCTTCGTGCGCGAGCTGCTCTGCGGGACGGTGGTTGGATTCGTCGCGGCGCTTCCGTTTGATGCCGCGAGGATCGGGGGCCGGCTGCTCGATACGCTGCGCGGCGCCAACGCCGAGTCGAGCTTGCCGGCCACCGGCTCCCGCGAGGCTGCCACCGGCGACCTTCTGTACCAGCTTCTGTGCGCGGTCGTGTTCGCGGGACCTCTCTACCGCGTCCTCGCCACGTCAATCCTGATGAGCTTCCGGGCCGCTCCCCTCGGCTTGCCGGGCGAGATGGCCACCGATGCTCTGGTGCAGGTCGCTCTGCTACAAGCCACTGGCGCGCTCGCTGCCGGGCTGGCCATCGGCGCCCCGGCCGCAGCGGTGTCCCTGATTGTAGACGTAGGCCTTGCCATGGCTGGCCGCATCGCGCCCAACCTCTCGATCCGGGACATCGGTGCTCCGGCGAAGCTCACCTTGGGCGCAGCTGCCATCCTGGTCTCCCTGGGAGCCGTGGCACAGCGCCTGCTCTCCGAGGTCGCGGGTGCGGCAGACGCCATCGGCGCCAGTGCCCGAGTCCTCGGAGGCGGTTCGTGAGTGAAAAGACCGAGCAACCCTCCGCCAGGCGACTCCGTGAAGCACGCCAGAAGGGCAACGTCGCCCGGTCCGGGTCGCTCGCGGCCGCGGGCGCGGTGATGGGAGGCCTGGCGGCCCTCGCCTCCAGCGTTCCCGCGGCCGCCTCCGAGCTGCTCGCCTTCACGAGGCAGGCGTTGACCGAGGCGGGCTACGGTTCGACCCCCATCGCGCTGGCCCTGGACCGCGCCTGGCACCTCGCCTTCGCCCTCTGCTTGCCGGTCATGGCGGGAGTGCTGCTGGGGGCGGTGGCGGGCGCCGGGCTTCAGGTGGGAGTGCTCTTCAACGTGGGCGCGATTGGATTCCAACCCGAGAGGCTCAGCCTCTCCAATGGCCTCCAACGCCTGTTCTCGAAGAAGAAGGTCCTTGAGGTGCTCAAGGCCACTCTCGTCGCGGGAATCGTCCTGGGGCTGGCTGGGAAGGCCGCGCGAGAAGCGGCTCCGCTCGCGGGTCGACTTCCGCTGTCTTCCCCCGTCCTCTGTATGAACACGGCGTTCCAGATCGTACGCAGCCTGGCCTTCCAGGTCATCGTGTTCGCAGCGGCGTTCGGCTTCCTCGACTACCTGCTCGAGCGCCGGTTCCGCCACAAGGGCCTGATGATGAGCCGCGAGGAGCTCAAACAGGAGCATAAGCAAGCCGAAGGCGACCCCCAGCACAAGGCCAAGCGCAAGCAGCTTCACCGCGCCCTCCTCAACGGCAGCGTGGCCCGGGGGGTGCAGAAGGCCACCGTCGTGGTCCTCAACCCCACCCATGTCGCAGTCGCGCTGCGCTACGCCCCCCAGGAGGCCGCGGCCCCGACCATCGTGGCCAAGGGCGTCGAGGACGAGGCGGCGAAGATTCGCTTCCTGGCGCGGCAGTTCAAGGTCCCGATGGTCCGCGACGTCCCCCTGGCCCGCACCCTGGTCCGCTACGACCTGGGCGAAGAGGTGCCCGAGGAGCTGTACCTGGCCGCCGCCGCGGTGCTCAACAAGGTCTTCGAGATGGGCGCCGCCGTCCCCGCTTCCAACCCCGCCGATTCGAACTCCATCCCCAGGAGCTCGCCGTGAAGAACCT
>JACRCT010000770.1 GCA_016218885.1 Deltaproteobacteria bacterium
CGCCTCCTGGGAGCCCAAGGGCGCCTTCACCGGGGAGATCGCCCCCGACATGCTCAAGGAGGTCGGCTGCGCCTATGTCATCATCGGCCACTCCGAGCGCCGGCAGCTCTTCGGCGAGACCGACGCCACGGTCAACCAGCGCATCAAGGCGGTCTACAAGGCTGGCCTGCTTCCGATCTTCTGCGTGGGAGAGACACTCGCCGAGCGCGAAGCGAATCAGACGCTCTCGGTGGTTGAGCGGCAGGTCAACGGCGGGCTCGCCGGCCTCTCCGCTGAAGACGCGAAGACCCTCGTCATCGCCTACGAGCCGGTGTGGGCCATCGGAACCGGCAAGGTCGCCACCACGGCCCAGGCGCAAGAGGTCCACGCTTCCATCCGCAGGCTGCTCGCCTCGGCCTACGGCGCGGCGATCGCCTCCGCCATCCGAATCCAGTACGGCGGTTCGGTCAAGCCGGACAATGCCGCCGACTTGCTGGCCCAGCCGGACATCGACGGCGCGCTCGTCGGAGGGGCAAGCCTCAAGGCCGACGACTTCGCCAAGATCATCAAGGCCGCGCTGCATTCCTGAAGAGCGCTCCTGGATGCTGGACGTCGTGGAATCGGGCTGCGCGAGAAAGACGTTGAACCTGCAGCCCGCTTCTGCGTATGCTGCGCGGCTTCCTAGCGCCGTTGTTTGAGTGATCGCGGGCGGTTGCGGCGCTTCAGCCCGCCAACAAGGCAGCCAAAGACATGCTCGTCACCTTCATCACCGTCGTTCACGTGCTGGTCTGCATCTTCCTCATCCTCGTGATCCTCCTCCAGGCAGGAAAGGACGCCGGGATGGGCGCGGCCTTCGGAGGCGGCGGCAGCGGAACGGTCTTCGGTGGCCGCGGCGCTGGCAGCTTCCTGGGCAAGGTCACGGCCATCTGCGCGACCATCTTCTTCGTCACCTCGCTCAGCCTCTCCTTCGCTGCGAGCTACCGCCCCTCCGTGGCGGGGCTCATCAAGCCCGCGACCGAGCAGCCGGCCAAGCCCGCCGAAGCCCCCGCCGCTGCCCCGGCGCCGGCCGCTGACCCGAATGCATCTGCTCCTGCCCAGCCGGCGGCTCCGGCCGAAGGTGCGGCTCCAGCTCAGCCCGCTCCTGCGGCGCCTGAGGCTCCTGCTCCGGCCAAGTAGGTCGCCATTCGGCACCTCGAAGAACGTCGGGCCCCTTGGCGAGCGCTCCTTGAGCTTCGCGAGGGGCCCGAAGCTTTGCGGGTTGAAGGATGGATGGGAGGGAGCCCGGGTCAGCGGGTGCGATCTGCCCACTGCGAGGGCTGAATCGCCGAGCTCTGCTCGGTAGCGTTGGCGGGCGTCTTCAGCTGCCTTGAGCGGTACAGGCTGATCTGGCGAACGTAGTATCCCGCGATGAGGGCGATGACCCCCACGTCATCGAGCCAGCCAATCAGCGGGAGCACGTCGGGCACGAGGTCGATGGGGCTGACGACGTAGGCGATGGCTGCGAGGCCCGCCAGCTTGTGCCAGGCCGAAACCGAAGAGTCGCGGAAATAGGCGACCGCGTCCCGAATCCTGACGTTCATGGCGAGCTCCCGAGGATGAAACCGGCCCTGCACAAGGCTACTCACGAAAGCCTCGGCGATTGCGGCGTCGCCAGGCCGCAGCCTGGCTGCTTGCCGCCCCTGCTAGGGAACCGGCTTGAGGCTCGCCGGACCCGAGCTTCGGGGAGGGGCGCGGGCAGTGAGCTCCGCACGCAGCTCGCGCAACCTCACTCCGCGCGGACGGCGCCTCAGGCCCCAGCGGAGAGCGTCGAGGGCCTCCTGCCGGCGGCCGATCTTCGCCAGGGCGATCGCGCGGTCTTCTGCCACCCACTCGTACAAGGGCCCGTCGCCGCGCTTGAGCCTGGCCTGCGCGAGATCGAGGTAGCGCAGCGCCTGCTCCCAACGACCGGCGAGGGAGTGGACCGTGCTGACGGACCAATAGGGTTCGGCTCGCCCGGGCGCAAGCCGCCGCGCCTGGTGGTAGGCCGCCAACGCGTCGTCCTCGCGTCCCAGCGCGCACAGCACATCGCCGTGGAGCGCGTGCGCCTGGAAGCAACGTGAGCCGTAGCGCAGCGCCTGACGGGAGTCGCGAAGTGCGCGCTGGAAGTCCCGCTCGATGAAGGCCATCCTCGCGCGGTCCTCGAGCTTGGCGTGAAGGCGGTCGCGCATCCTCTCCAGCGAGATGACGTTCATGCACGCCCTCCGGCCGAGAGCCCACGAGAAGCCGCCGGCACCTCGGACAACGGACCTCGCGCAGGCGCCATTCCACGCCTCCGCTACGCCCATGGAGGGGGGGGCGTGCGCAGGGGGCACGAGGACAGGGCTCGAATGCTGTTGCCTTCGGCGAGACGTTTTGGTACGAAATCGCCCGCCGTGCGAGCCTTTCCGGTCGCGAGTACGCTCAGGTGGTGGAATTGGTAGACACACCGTCTTGAGGGGGCGGCGCCGCAAGGCATGCGAGTTCGAGTCTCGCCCTGAGCAAGGAAGCCCCGAGGGAGCAATCCCCCGGGGCTTTCGTTTGGGTCGCGGACGGAACTCAGTCGCCCACGCGCAGAGGCGGCGGGGCATCGAGGGTCGGAAGCGCTTCGACCTCGGTCCATTCAGGAAGTGGGCGGCGAACCGTGTCCTCGCCCGCGATCCAACGCACCAGATTCATGACGAACGATGCGTACTCCTCGCCGACCTCTTCGTCCTCGTCGATGCGCAGCGCGCGCTGGCCCCAGTCGGTCCAGCCGCCGCTCCAGTGAGGGGCGAGATCGGTCGAGAGTGCCGCGGTGCGCCCCCCCAGCATCTCGCCATCGCGCACCACCAGCAGCGGGACTCGGCCGGCCGACAGGTGAATCGCCTCCGGCGTGCCCTCGATGATGCGCCCGTAGAGCGCGACCGTCGCTCCCTGAGCGGGCTGGACGCGGTTGTAGCCGGTCACCACCACCGGGTGGGACCAGTCCAAGGCGCGCACCAGCGGGTGGGGGGTAGGCTCGAGCACGATTCCCGAGCAGACATTGACGCGGTCGTCGCCTGCGAGGAGCTCGACGGGCAGCAGCGCCGCCAAGTCGGTGCCGGCGTAGCCGCCGCGGCCGAAAGACTTCCAGCCGCCAATCATCGCCACCCCGAGCTCGCCGCTGGTCGCCGCGCGGACGAGGAGCTTCTCGGAGTCGCGCAGTGCCGCGTGCGGGAAGTCGGAGACGAGGACCGCCTGGAAACGCGACAGGTCGCGCGGCAGGGTGCCGCCAGGCCTGACGATCTCATGCACCACGCCGAGCCGGGTCAGCGTCCCGGAGAGGAAGCGCATGCCATAGGGGTCGCCTTCGAGATACAGCAGCCTCATGCCTCCGCAAGGTTCGCACGGGGCATCGCTGCGGCAAGCGCTCCAGGGACGGGGGCGCGCCCTCGCTAGACGAGCAGCTGACGCAGCGCCGCGTAGCACGCTGCGCGATCCATGGCCGAAGCACCCTCCTTGATCGCCAACAGCTCGTCGATGACCTTGTATCGCTTGGGGCCCGACTCGAGGATGGGCTTGAACACCAGCCGGATGAGCTCAGCGATGGGCGCGCCCGACTGGAAGGCGCCTTCGAGGTCGGCGAGCGCTCCTTGGCGGACCTCGGGGCGCATCTCGGCGCGGTAGAAGCAGCCGACCTTCTCGAGGTTGGCCTTCATCTGCGCGGTGAGGTTCAGCTTGGGGCCTTGAGGGGAGGATCCGCCCGCTCCATTCGGGCCGGGGCGAGGCTTCTGCTGGCGAGGTGCCGTGGTCTGCGGCTGCTGTGAAGACGCAGTCCCTTGGCGCTGGCGCGGCAGAGTCGGGGGCGCAGGCGGCGTCGCACCCATGGGCTGGGGGTCGGGGGCTTTCTCGCCGAGCAGCGTGGTCGGCAGGGGAGCGTCCGCCGGCTGCAGCCCCGAGGACGGGGCCACCTGCACGCCGGGGGTGAGATCGATCTTGGAGAAGCCGGCGCTGAACTCCGGCATCGAGAAGGAGGTCACATTCAGGGGGGACGGGGGCATCTGGGGTGCGGCGGCCGCGATGGGCCCGAAGGCCGCGGTAGGAGCGGCGGACAGCGAGCGGGTGCTGTCGGCTCCGATGCCCAGCCCGCTGGGGAGATCGCCGAAGAGCGACGGACCGGCCCCCCCCAGCGTCGGCAGAGCCCCGTCTGCCCTCGTTCCCAGGTCCTGCAGCGATGAGCTCGCTCCCGAAAGGGTCGGCAGTCCCGATGAGGGGGCGAACTCCTGCCGCGATGGGTTGAGGCGGGGCTGGACCTGGACGTTCTCACCCCGGACGACGATCTCCAGGGCGCCGGTGACGATGTCGAGCACGCCGGCGTGCACGAGCACGTCCCGGGGGATGAGCGGGGAGCCGCGGATCGCCGCGGAGGTCTCGTTGGCGATCTGTCTGGGGCTCGCCGCCAGGCCGAAGAACGAGCGGGCGTCGCTGGCAAGCGCGTCGCCGACCCCGCGGCGCCTGAGGGCGCTCATCAGCGTCGCGGCGTCGGTGCGCACCACCCCGCAGTCGGAGTGGGCGAGCACCAGCACCTCGTCGCAGTCGTTGACGAAGATGGCCGTCGCCACCGCGCGCAGCAGGTCCGCGCCCGAGCCCAGGACAGGGCCGGGCATGCGGATGATCGTCGCGTCGCCGCGTTCGATCCCCAGGGCCGCGGAGAAGAAGCGGGTCAGCCGCGGGTCGACGCAGGTGACCAGGCACAGCCGCCGGGCGGCCTTGAAGTCCTGATCGACGGCGGGCAGCTTGCCTGTCGCCTCGGCATTGACCTGGAGGATTTCGTCGAGCACGGCCATGGGAATCTCGCTTCCCTCGCCCTTCGCGAAAGGAGGGACGGGGCGCGCCTCAAGACAGCGCGCCCCGCCCGTGAACGTAGGCTGCGCGAGCTGCTACGGCTTACGGGCCGCCGGTGGCGGTGGCGGGGTGGGGCGCTGCGGCTCGCCTGTAACGCCGGTGGCCAGGCCGGGGATGCGGGTCATGATGTCCTTGAGCGACACTCCGGTCATGGTCTCCACCACCGGGGGCAGCTGGGCCATCATGTTCACGATGTCATGGGTGATCTTGGAGGCGCCCAGCCCTCCGGACTCGCCACCCGAGACCATGACGATCTTCTCGGTCTTGGAGAGCGGCTCGGCGACCGCCGCCGCCAGCTTGGGCAGCATCTCCACCATCATCTCGGTGACCGCCGCGGCGCCGTACTCGCGGTAGGACTCGGCCTTCTTCTTCATCGCCTCGGCCTCGGCCAGACCCTTGGCCTTGATGACCTCGGCTTCGGCCTGGCCCTTGAGGCGGATGGCCTCGGCCTCGGCCTTGCCGGTGGCGGCGATGACTTCGGCCTGTGCCATGCCCTGCGTCTTGTTGGCCTCGGCTCG
Source organism: Deltaproteobacteria bacterium (assembly GCA_016218885.1). Lineage (GTDB taxonomy): Bacteria > Myxococcota > Myxococcia > Myxococcales > UBA5297 > JACRCT01. The sequence continues at coordinate 5,379 of JACRCT010000770.1, forward strand.
ACCACCGGCCTCAGCGATGAGCTTGTACTTTTCGCCCTCGGCCTCGGCCTGGATAGCATAGCGGCGGGCGTCGGCCGGCTTCTGCACGGTGGCCTCGAGCTCCTTCTCCTTGCGCTTGATCTCGCGCTCCTGCACGCCGATCAGGGTCTCCTTCTCCACGGACTTGACCTTGACCTCCTCCTTCTTGACCAGCTGGTTGGTCTTGAAGCGCTGCAGGTCGTAGGCGAGGTCGGCCTCGGCCTTGCGCTGGTTCACGCCGCCCTGGTACTCGGCGCGCTTGAGCTCGTAGTCGCGGGTGGCCGCGGCGATCTCGCCCTCGGCCTTGAGGCGCTCGACGTCTCCCTCCTTCTTGGCCTGGGCGCTCTTGATGGCCGCGTCGCGATTGGCCTCGGCCTGGGCGATCTGCGCCTCGGCCAGGGCCCGCGACTCCTTGACCGCCGCCTCGCGCTTGACCTCGGCCAGGCGGGGCTTGCCCAGGGCGTCCAGGTATCCCTGGTCGTCCTTGATGTCGCGCAGGGTGAAGCTGACGATCTTCAGGCCCATGTTGCGCAGGTCGGTGGCGGAGAACTCCTGCACGCGCTGGGCGAACTTCTCGCGGTCGCGGTAGATGTCCTCGACCTCCATGGTGCCCAGGATGGCCCGCAGGTGGCCTTCCACCGTCTGCAGCGCGACCTTGGCCAGGTCGTCCTGGGACCGGCCCAGGAACTGCTCGGCGGCGGTGGCCATGGCGGCCTCGCTGGTGGAGTCGACCTTGATCTGCGCGATGCCGTCGACCATCACCGGCACGCCGCGGGCGGTGTAGACCGCGGGGGTATGGACGTGGATGGTCATCACGTCCAGGCTCATGGTCTGCGCGGTCTCGATGACCGGATACACGAAGGTGCCGCCGCCGCGGATGATGCGAAACCCCTTGCGACCGCCGGAGATCACCAGCGCCTCGTTGGGGCCGACCTTGCGGTAGCGGGAGGCGAAGATCACGGCCAGCATGAAGAACAGGGCCAGAAAGCCGCCCACTCCGTAAACGATCCACTGAATGTTGCTGTCCATGACACCTCCCTTGCGAGAATCCAGCTCGAAGCTCTAGGGGTTCTGCTCTCGGTCGCGAATAGGCTCACCAACCGTAGGCTCGGCCTCTGTGACCGGAGCGCCGACCGCCACCATGCCTGGCGGCGGCTCGCCCACCAGGGCGATGCCGTTGTCGATCCGCAGCACCTTCACCGAGGTGCCTTGCTTGAACTCCCTGCCATCCGCGGAGCGCGCGGTGAGCGTCTGGCGGGTGTTGCCGCTGACGTAGGCGATCTCTCCCATTCCCTGCTTGGGGACCGTCACCGAGACCTCGGCGAGGATGCCCAGCGCGTCGGTGACCCGAGCATTGCGATGGGAGTTGAAGGTGGAGGTCAGCTTCCAGATGGCGAACGCGATGGCGGACCCCGTGATCAGGGAGGTTCCGGCTGCGAGCGGCGCGTGCAACCAGAGTTGGTCGCCCAACAGCTTCTGGAAGAGCATTCCCGACCCGCCGAAGGAGGCCAGGAAGCAAGCGATCACCAGGGGGGAGAAGAGGGGCAGGTGCATCGCCCCCTCGGCAGGGCCGGCACTCCCGTGGCCGTGGCCGACTTCTCCGCCTTCCCCGGCCGAGAAGTCACCGGCGTCGTGGCCCAGCTCCACCTCGTGCCCGACCTCGTGGCCCCCCGCGTCGTGGCCCGAGTCGCCGTGGCCGCCGCTCAGGCCGCTCAGGAGCGCGCTGATGGCGACGAAGCCGAAGCCGAGCAGGAAGCAGGCGAAGTAGGCGTAGAACATCATCGAAGGACCCCGGCCTCGGCTGCGAGCCCATCGGCGATCTCGCGCAGCGCCCCTTGCAGCCCGGTGTCTGCCCTCCGCTGTGCCTCCAGCGCGCGCCCTGAGGCGGCCATGGCCAGCAGCTGCGCCAGGAACTGGGCACGCTTCTCGCTGGGCAGCGAGTGGTCGGCCAGCCGACCCAGCAGAGTCTCGAGATCTCTGTCCGCCTGCTCCAGCGCGGCAAGGGGGATCGGCTCGCCGCTCTCCATCAGCTGCGACTCGGTCGCCTGCCAGAGCGTGTCGCGCAGACCCATGAGGTGGGCGTCGATGATCGCGTCGTAGGGCCCCAGCGAGGCCTTGTCATCGGCCTTGTGAACCCAGTGGGAGAGTGCGAAGGCTGCGACGGTCAACAGTGGCCGCTGCGGCGAGGTATCGGCGAGCAGGTAGCCCAAGTCGGCCAGGTCCCGCATCGTGTGGGGGCTGAGCAGGCCGCCCTGACCCCGGGCAACCGCGTGAGCCGCCACCACGAAGTCGGCGCAGGCGATCGCGGAGCCGCAGGCCACGAAAACGGACTCCAGCAGAGCGCGGTCGGCAGTGCCCTCGTTCGCTCTCCCGAGGCGAGCGCGGGTGAGCGAGCGCGCGAGAACCGCCTCGCGGCGCAGCCGCGGCATGCCCGACGGATCGGCGACCAGCCGTGGGGTGAGGACGACCAGACGCTGCATGCGCTCGCTCAGCGTGAGCAAGAACCCCGCTCGGGCAAGCAGGCCGGTGGGCCCGTAGGCGTGACCGAAGAAGTCCGCGAGCTTGTCGCGCTCGATGGAGACCTCGAGCGACGCAGCCGTCTCACCCGCCAGGTCGCTCATCCGCTCTCGGGCGAGATAGAAGCGGTCCGCCCACGTGGGCGAGGTGACGGAGAGGATGTGCTGCGAGTCCGCGCCCACCTGCTCTCGGAGGATCTCCTCTTCACGGTTGAAGTCGAGCATTGACCACACCCCGGTAGCCTGCGACGGGCCGGACGACAGCCCGCCTTCATAGCAACCCATGTGCCCTCTTCAACCCTGCGAAACGACGAGCGCTCTGGTGCGACCTGGGCGGCTGGCGCCGATGGAGCGGCGTGGAGCGCCAAGAACGGCCGCGAACTTAGCAAGAAAGGCCTCGCGCCCACAACGCGGCTTGCCCTCGGTGGGCCGGCGCAGGGCGAGGCCCCAGTCTGCCTACCTCGGCGAGCGCTTGCGTTTCTTGTCGCGGCGCGGCCGAGCGCCGGCGGCGATCTCCGGCGGCGCGAGGGAGCCGGGGTAGGGCGTCAGGTCGAGATCGGGCGAAGGAGTCCCCTCGGGCGCTGGGGTGGTGCCCTCGGGGGTGGGCGCGGGCGTCGGCTCGGGGATGGCGGGCAGCCGGATGACGAACTCCGCGCCCTCAGCCGCCTTGCTGGCGATCGAGATCCCTCCGCCGTGGTTCTTCACGATGCGATCGCAGATGGCGAGGCCGAGACCGGTGCCCTTCTCCTTGGTGGTGTAGAAGGGCACGAACATGTGCGAGCGGGCCTCGTCGGGAATCCCCTGGCCGGTGTCGCGGACCCGCAGCTCGACGACTCCTGGTGAGCCGGCCAGGCGCCAGGGAGAGGGATCTTCCGGGGCGCACACCGACAGGGTCAGCGTTCCTCCCTCGGGCATGGCTTGCACCGCGTTCTGCACCAGGTTGATGAGCACCTGCTTGAGCTGCTCGGGGTCGCCTTGGACCTTGGGCGGCTTCTCCGCCAGCTCGAGCTTGAGGGCCACCGCCGACGGGATGTCGTTGGCGAGCAGCTTGACCGTGCGGTTGACCACGTCCGCCAGGTCGGTGGGCGCGAAGCTCTGCTTCAGGGGCCGCGAGTAGTCGAGGAACTGGGTGACCACCGTGTTGAGGCGGTTGACCTCCTCGACGATCACCTTGAGGAACTCCGAGGTCTCCGCCGGCAGCTCCTGGGGCGAGAGGTACTGTGCGGCGCCCTTGATGGCGCCCAGCGGGTTGCGGATCTCGTGGGCCAGGCCGGCGGCCATCTCTCCCAGGGCCGCGAGGCGGTCGCGCTCCTTCATGCGCTCGTAGAGCTTGCTGTTCTCCACGGTGGTGGCGATGCGCTCGCCCAACTCGAGGATGAAGGCGATCTCGTTGGAGGCGTAGGCCTCGGGGACCCGCTCGTCCCAGAGGTTCAGGAAGCCCACCACGCGGTCGCCGCCCATCAGCGGCACGGTGATCCCTGCGTTCATCATCTTCAGGGCCCCGCGCAAGTCGGTGAGCCGCTTGGTCTCGTCACGTCCACGGCGGTTCTCGGGTTGCCCCTCGACCGCCTTGAGCTCCGCCAGCCGCCGCTCGAGGTTCTCCAGCAGCACCGCCTTCTGCCCCTGCATGGAGACGGTGATCAGCGCCCGCGCCTGGGCGGCGTCGAGGAAGGGGGTAGGGGTGGGGCCGCGGCTGTCGAGCAGGAAGAAGCCCGGCCTGTCGTCGGAGAGCAGGTAGATGGAAGCGTGGGTGACCCGCCGCGTCTCGTTGAGGGTGTCGAGCAGCATCTTGGCCAGGTCGCGCACCTCGATGACGTTGCCCATGCGCCCCTTGAGCCCTTCGAGGGTGCGGATCATCTCGAAGCGCTCGCGGAACATCGTGGCCACCACCCACTCCTCGATCTTCCCGCGCAGCGGCTCGAAGAGGATGAGGACCACGATGGAGGCGACCAGGGAGTTGAACAGGAACAGGCTGGTGCGGTCGCCGGTCCACGAGACCAGCAGCGCGTAGATGGCGACGAAGAGGACCGCCTGGACCGAGAGCGCCACCGTCTTGCCCAGCAGCTCATGCAGATCCAGCAGGCGCAGGCGCTGCCGCGTCTGCTGCAGCAGGAACATGTAGAGCGTGGCGGCGATGGCGCCCATCGGTGGGAAGCCGTTGCCGTAGCGCGGACGTAAGTCGAGCGCGGTGGCCACGGTGGCCGCGCCCGCCCCCGCCGCCAGGTAGGCCAGCCGGGCGCGCTCTACTCGCGACTCGGTCGAAGCCATGCGCTGCAGGAGCAGCGACACGCTCACCAGCAACGTCCCGAACACCCAGACGGCGACCATGGTGCGGGCGATGTCCGAGCCCATCAGCGGCGTGACCCCGGTGGTCACGCCCAGAAGCAGCCCGGAGAGCGCCCCCAACCGGGCTCGACGGGCGCTCTTCGGAGAGACGCCGAGGAACTCCGTGAAGAAGGCCAGGACGGCGACGGGCACCGCCGAGCCGAAGACGATCGAGGTCCGGGACCACAGCAGGCTGGAGGTCAGCTTGGCCAGGAACTCGCCCAGATAGAAGGCGGACAGCGTGAAGCAGAGTACCGAGTAGAGCGTGATCGCCCGGCGCCGCGGACGCAGCAGCACCGACACCGCCAACGCGAGGCAGATGATGGCGGCGAGCAGGTCGCTCTGTGTCCGGATATCCACGCGAGAGGGATATTAGCAGGCAGCTAGCCGACCTCAGGGGTTGCCGAGCGCGGCTACCGGAAGCGACAGGGGGGGAGTGTCCGGGTGCCGAGTCCTCTTCCAGAGGCCGAGAGAGACCCGACCGGCAGCTCGGAACATTGACAGCAGGTCGGGCGGGGGTAAGAACACTCGACGATGTCTCGAGCGAAGGACGCGCTGGTCGTGGTACCGGCCGGGATCGCGATGGTGCTGCTCACCGCCGCGTTCGCGAGCGATGCTCCGCCACCGCGCCTTGGCCCCACGCCTCCGCTGACGCAGCGTCTGGCGCCCCCGGAGACCTTTGGCCCGGCCACCCCGATCCGAGCCACGCTCTTCGCCCCTCCCGCGCGGCACCGCGGCCGGGTGCTGGACGAGGCCGATCTTGCCGGGGTCCTCGATCGGGAGCCCATCGCCAAGGCCAAGGCGCTCTTCGATGCGGGCCGCTACTCCGATTCGCTGACGATTCTGACCGAGGCCGAGGCGCAGAGGGCGCCCGAGCGGTTCCTGCGTGCTCTTGCGTTGCTGAGGTCGGGTCGGGCCGCTGAGGCGGCCGCGCTCTTCGTCGCGCTGATCGACCAATACCCGCCTCTGGCCGACCGCTGTCGCTTCCTGGCGGCCACGGCCTACGAGCGGGCAGGCGACCTCTCCTCCGCGGCCGGCGCCTACGACGCGGTGGAGGAGGGCTCGCTCCACCACATCGAGGCGCAGTTCGCGCTGGCCGGGGTCCTGCGTCGCCTCGGCGATCTCCGGGGTGCAGCGGCGGTGTGGGCTCCTCTGAGTGAGCGACCCGCTCCGCCTTGGGGCTGGGACATCGGCGCGGACGCGCTCTTCGAGCTCGGGTCGGTCCAGGAGGCCTTGGGCCAGAGCAAGAAAGCGATGAGCAGCTTCCTCACGCTCTGGGCCGAGCACGGTGCCGCTCGGCGTGCCGACTCGGCCTTCGAGCGCGCCGCCGCGTTGGGAGCGAGCCCCTCCCCGGAGCAGACCATTTCCCACGCCGAAGGCCTGATGGAGGCTCACAAGAACCAGCAGGCGGTGAACCTGGTCGCGCCCCTGGTCGAGGCGCCGCCCAAGGGACTGGGCGACGCCGCAATGTGCCGGGCAGGCTATGTGCTGGGTAAGAGCTATCGGAAGCTGCGCCAACACGCCAAGGCAGTGGCGGTCCTGGAGAAGGTGGTCAAGGAGTGCGAGGCACAGACCGAGATCTGGGCCCGCTCGCTCTTTGTCGCCGGCACCTCGGCGAAGTTCGTCCGACCCGAGTCGGCCATCCGCTTCTACCGCATCCTTGCGCAGGAGCTGCCCGACAGCCCGCTCGCCGATGACGCCCTCTTCGAGCAGGCGGATCTGCTCGTCCGTTCCGGGCGGCTCAAGCAGGCGCGCATCTCGCTGCAGAGGCTGATCAAGCTCTATCCCAAGGGTGACAGCCGCGCCGAGGGTCTGTTCCGCCTGTTCTGGCTCGAGCGCAGCCAGGGGCGTCCCGAGCAAAGCCTGCGCGCACTCGAGCAGCTGGACCGCGAGTACTCGGCGATCGATCCGGTGAGCGCAGAACGGGCCAAGTACTGGCGTGCCCGGGCTCTGGTGTCGATGGGCAGGAGCGAAGACGGTCTCGCGCACTATGAGTCCCTCACGCTGGAGCATCCGGCGAGCTTCTATGCGCTGCTGGCTCGCTCGCGGCTCTCCGAGCTCGCCCCTGCGCGCGCGGCTTCCTTGTCGGCGCAGGTGGTGGTGTCCGGGGCTGCGCAGCCCGCCCTTCATCTCTGGCTGGGCGCTCTCGAAGGCGACCGTCGCCTCGCCGCGGGGGTGGAGCTGCTGCGCCTGGGACTCCCCGACCTGGCGCGCGAGGAGCTGCTGGGCATCGACCGCCAGAAGCTACGTGCCGCCGACTCGCCGGAGGCCATGCGGACCCTGGTGACCCTTCTCGGACGCAGTGGTGAGGCGCGCATCGCCCACGCCATCGCCCGCAACGAGCTGCGCAACGATCTGTCGAGCCCGCTCGATCCCGAGACCGCCCTGGTCTGGAGGGTCGCCTATCCGCTGGCTTTCCGGGACCCGCTGGAGACTCACGCGGTGGCGTCGGGAGTCGATCCTGATCTGCTCCAGGCGCTCATTCGCGAAGAGAGCGCTCTGGATCCCAGGATTCACTCCTGGGCGGGGGCCATCGGTCTGTGCCAGCTGATGATGCCGACTGCGCGCGAGGTGGCGGGCTGGCTCAAGGTGCCGGGGCCCATCACCGCGGACCGGCTGTACGACCCCGACCTGAACCTCCAGCTGGGAGCGGCTTACCTGGGCCGCCTCATCAAGCAGTTCAAGGGCAACATCGCCCTGTCGCTCGCCTCCTACAACGCCGGTGCGGGTGCGGTGGGCCGCTGGGTGCAGCAGGCCGGGCAACGCGATCTCGATGAGTTCATCGAGGAGATCCCCATTTCCGAGACCCGCAACTACGTCAAGCGCGTGCTCAAGACCTACGCCGCCTACCAGTACGTGTACGGGCGCACGGCGAGCGGACCAGTCCTCTCTCGCACCCTCGTCGCGTCGAATCCATGAGCAAGGGCAGCTGGTTGGGATACGGGCCACTGGCCGAGCCCCCGCCTCTTGGGAATGCGTTCGCGTCCTCGTAGTGTGCCTCCCAGCCGAGACGCCCTGGCCCTCCCGGTCGGGGGACGGCCGCGTGGTATAGTGGACTCGGCATGTGAGAGCGCTATGGAGGACGACCAAGTCAAGACAAGGAGCCACTCCCTCAACCCGGCCATCATCGAGCCGGACAGACGGGTCGTCGCCCTTGTCCATGGGTTCTTCAGGGCGCTGTTCTTCTCCCTTCTCCTCGCATCGGGCCCGCTGTGCGCCGGCGGCGTCGCGACGGGGCTCTGCGCACGAGGAAGGCCATGTTGAACAGCAGTGTCCTGGTACTCAATCGGCTCTACCAGCCCATCCACATCACCACCGTCCGTCGCGCGTTCACGCTGCTGTATGCGGGCGTCGCAAGAGCGATCGACGCCCAATACCGGCTCTTCGACTTCCAGAGCTGGTCGGCGTTGTCGGCCGAGGTGCATCCCGATTCGGTCGGCACCATCGGCCGACGCATCCGCATTCCGCGGGTCATCGTGCTCACCGCCTACGAGCGGCTGCCCAAGACCCGGGTTCGCTTCAGCCGATTGAACATCTACGCGCGCGACCACAACACCTGCCAGTACTGCGCGCGCACCTTCCCGCGTGCCGAGCTCAACCTCGACCACGTGATCCCGCGCTCGCGCGGCGGAGTGACGAGCTGGGAGAACGTGGTCTGCTCGTGCGTGCCCTGCAATCTGAGAAAGGGCGGGCGCACGCCGCTCGAGGCCGGGATGAAGCTCATGCACGTGCCGGTGCGGCCGCGCTGGACGCCGGTTCTCAGGTCGCCGCTGGGCAGGGCCACTTATCGCGAGTGGCTTCCCTTCCTCTCGCTGGCCGACGCGAGCTACTGGAACGTCGAGCTGGACAGCGAGTAGCCGCGCGCCGAGCCTGCGGCTCGAGCGAACGAACCGGACGCAGGTCTGGTACGTTGGTGCGCGCTTTGATGCCCCCGCTCATCCACTGTCAGCGCTGTGGACGCCCGCTGGAGGCGGGCGAGCTCAAGTACGCGGTGCGCATGGACATCTGCGCCGATTTCGACGGGCACCTCCAGGCCCGCCAGAGCGCGCTCGGGGTCGGGGAGGGCGAGCCCTCGCTGGAGGAGGCGCTTACCCGTGCCTCTGCCTTCTCGGAGGAGGAGCTGATGGCGGGCGTGCACCAGGAGCTGGCCTTTCTGGTGTGCCCATCCTGTCGGGCCGCCTTGCTGCGCGACCCGCTGGGGGCTGGTTTCTTGAGGGGCGGCGGCGGGATGGTACAGTAGGCCCCGAACGAATCACGCAGCACCTCGAAGGTGTGGTCGGCCAACCCTCTTGGGGCCCCACGTGGGAAAGCGGACGCGTCGGCTTCGTTTGCCATGACCGAATCCCGCCCAGGCAACGACTCTCCGCGCGAGTCTCCGTCGCCCGGTGAGCCGGTCTCCCCGTCGCTTCTCTTGCCTGTCAAGGAGCCCGCGGCTCCCATCGTCCCGCCGGAGGCGAGGGTCGCCGGGTCCGAAAAGAAGCGGCGCCTGGTGCGAGCAGCGTCGGTGCCCACACGTCCTGGATGTGTCCTCGCAGTCGGCGGAGGCAAGGGCGGCATCGGCAAGAGCCTCATCGCCGCGAACCTGGGGATCGAGCTGGCCAGGCGCGGAAAGCGGGTAGTGCTCATTGATGCCGATCTCGGAGGGGCCAACCTCCACACGTGCCTGGGCGTCCAGCCGCCCAAGGTGACCCTCTCGGACTTCATCGATCGCAAGGTCGGCAAGCTCAACCAGGTCGTCGTGCCCGCTGGCCTGCCCAACCTGGGCCTGGTCTCCGGTGCGCTCGACTCGTTGGACGTCGCCAATCCCCGGCATGGAGAGAAGGTGAAGCTGCTGCGCAATCTACGGGCGCTGCCAGTGGACTTCGTGCTTCTCGATCTGGGGGCGGGGACCAGCTACAACGTGCTCGACTTCTTCCTCACCGCCGACCACGGCATCCTCGTGCTGGTGCCCGAGCCGACTTCGGTGGAGAACGGCTACCGCTTCATCAAGGCGGCGTTCTTCCGCCGACTGGCGGCGATCCAGGCGGTGTACGGCATCGAGGACCTGGTCACCGAGGCGATGTCCCGACGCCAGGAGAACGGCATCAAGACGCCCTACGAGGTCATCGCCGCAGTGCACGAACGCGACCCGGCGGCGGGCGAGAACCTCGAGCGGGAGATGGGGCGGTTCAGACCTGGCCTGATCGTGAACCAGGCGCGCTCCGACACCGACCGCGAGGTGGGCAACGCAGTGGTCGCGGCGTGGCACAAGTACTTTGGTCTGGAGATGGACTATCTGGGCGCCATCGGCTACGACGACGAGGTCTGGAAGGCGGTGCGCAAGCGGCGTCCAGTCCTCCTGGAGAGCCCAGGGTCGGAGACCGCCGTTGCGATGGCGAGAATCGCCGATCGCCTCCTGCAGCTCGATGGAACCTCAGGACCCGCTCAGGCAGTGAGATGAAGCCTCTGGTCGAACAGAACTTCTACGAGATCCTCGAGGTGGCGCCCGATGCCTCCTCCGAGCAGATCGATCAGGCCTTCGCCAGGGCGATGGCCTACTACGGTCCCGAATCGCTCGCCGTCTACTCCCTGGTCACCATCGAGGAGGCGCAGAAGCTCATTCGCCTCGTCGAGGACGCCTACCTCGTGCTCTCGGATGCCATGGCTCGCCATGCGTACGACCGCGAGCATGGCCTGCTTTCGCCCGCACCAGCCCCTTGCTCGGTCGAGCTCCCGGTACCTGCGCCTCGCAAGACCACTGCCTGGCTGGGGAGCAGCCCCTGCGACGACGAGGAGGAAGCCCCGGTCGCAGTCGCCTTTCCCGCGAAGGCGCTGGTTCCCAGTCCAGGCTGCGCGGCCCCCATCCCGGTTGACGCCTCGCCCGCCAATGCCGCCCCATCTCCCCTCGAGGAGCCGACTCCGGCTCCGAGTGCCTTCCTGGAGCCTGACCTCGCGGCGTCGCAGCCTGCAGGTTTGGCGCAGCCCGTCGAGGCCGTTGGTTTGCCGGTAGAGCCTGCCCGGCTGGAGCCCAGGCCCGAGGCTGCGGCTGCCTTGCCCGTGGCCGATGCGCCGTCGGAAGCCAAGGACCCATGCCCTGAGCCGGTCGCCGGCCCCGCGAACGAGCAGAGGCTTTCCACCAGCCAGGCGGAGCTCGCGGTACCCGCTCGCGAAGAGCCGCCTGCGTCCCCGTCATCTGCCAAGCCGCTCGGCCCAGAGATACCCGAGATTTCCAGCGTGGAGACGCGAGCCGAGCCGGGGCCATTCGCCACCGAGGGGCCCGCCGAGCCAGATGGCGCGCCCCGAACGCCCGCGCAGGACGATCCCTCCACGGTGGAGGAGCCGGCAGAGGCAGCAGCTGTTGCAGGGGCGCTGCTCGAGACCCCGGTCACCGCTGAGCCGATCGAGCCCCTGCCCATTCCAGGGGCCATCGTGCGCAGCGCGAGCTTCGTGGCGAAGGCGCGGGAGCGCGAGCCGGCCCCCCCTTCGTCGCCGAGCTCTCCCAGCAAGCCACCCTCCAAGAGCCTCGAGGTGCCGCCCGACGCGGTCTTCAACGGCGAGTTGCTGCGCCGGATCCGCGGGAGCAAGGGCCTGAGCCCCCGCGAGCTTGCCGACCACACCAAGATCGGTCTCGCCCACATCGAGAACATCGAGGCCGACCACTACGGCGCGCTGCCGGTCACCGTCTATCTGCGCGGGTTTTTGATGTCCATCGCCCGGGAGCTCAAGCTCGATCCCCTCAAAGTCAGCAAGAGCTACCTCGAGCTGGTGATCAAGGCCAAGCAGAAGGGCTGAAAGGTCGAAGGGTTAGGTCTTGGCGACCGAGTTGACACCCTAGGTAGGCGCCACTAGCATCGAGGTCGTTGCTGTCCCTGGAGCCGATTTCCATGACCGATGAGGAGAAGGCGAAGGCTATCCGGCTGGCGCGCACGATCGCGTCGGACATCTCCCTCTACAACGAGGCGAAGATCATCCAGGGCATTGAGCAGGACACCTTCTTCGAGGCGCTGCAGGGGGAGATCGAAGAGGGCCGCGAGCTCTACAAGAGTCGAGTGACGCCCGAGCTGTACACCACGACCAACTACTTCGACCGCGCCATCGTGGACGTCATCTTGGCGCGCAAAGGCCGCATCAAATCGAAGATTTGGTAGCGCGGCTGTCTGGCCCTCGCCTGGTCGTGTCCATTCGACAGCACACCGTTCCCCCGGAGGCTCACGGCCTCAGGCTCGACGCGTTTCTTGTGTCGGTGGAGCCCGAACTCTCCCGCTCCCGGCTCAAGGCGCTCATCGAGTCGGGCGAGGTGACGCTCGATGGTCGGGCCGCCAAGCCTGCCCGCCTGCTCAAGGGGGGCGAGCAGGTGCAGCTCGCCATCCAGCCTCCGCGGCCCGCCATCCCTCAGCCCGAGGACATCGCGCTGGCGGTCCTGTTCGAGGACTCGGATCTGGCGGTGGTGGACAAGCCGGCGGGGATGGTAGTGCACCCGGGAGCGGGCAACCCTGCGGGAACGCTGGTGAACGCCCTGCTAGGGCACTGCCGGGATCTGGCCGGCATCAGTGGCGAGCTGCGGCCGGGCATCGTCCACCGTCTGGATAAGGACACCAGCGGCTGCATCGTCGTCGCCAAGAACGAGCGAACGCTCACCGCTCTGCAGGCCCAGTTCAAGCGCCGCGACGTCCAGAAGACCTATCTGGCCCTGGTCCACGGCGCCCCGCCGTCCCGCGGCCGCTTCGAGACGCTGCACGGGCGCCACTCGACTGACCGCCGGCGGTTCACGGGCAAGGTCGCGAGGGGACGGACGGCCATCACCGAGTGGACGGTGCTTCAGCAGCTCGAGGGCGCGGCACTGGTGCAGGTGTCGCTGCTGACCGGGCGCAGCCACCAGATTCGCATGCACTTCTCGGAGGCGGGGCACCCGCTGCTGGGCGACGCTCTCTACGGTGGCACGCGGCGTGATTCCCGGTTGCCTCCTCTGGCCCCCGCGCGAAGAGCCGCGCAGGCCCTCGGGCGGCAAGCGTTGCACGCCCTGCGCTTGTCGTTGGTGCACCCCACCACGGGAGAGCGGCTCGCGTGCGAGGCCCCGCTGCCCGCCGATTTCCGCAGTGCGCTGCAGGAGCTGGGGGGCGCCGGCTTGCCCCTCTCCGAGCGCGTCGACTAGTCTCGCCTACCCAATGGCCACCGTCTGCCGGTTCTTGGGCAGCACGCGGATGGGCTGGATGGCCATGACCTTCATGAAGACCTTCAGCAGCTCGGGATCGAACTTGTGGCGCAGCTCGGTCCACATGAGCGTCAAGGCGATCTCGGGGCCGTAGGCGTCGCGGTAGGGGCGCTTGGAGGTCAAGGCGTCGAACACGCAGGCGATGGAGATCAGCTTCGCGTACACCGACAGGTGTCCCTTGGGGATGATCATCTGGATGTTGCCGCGGCTGTCCTTCACCGGGTTGCCGAAGTCGTGCCTGTGCTCGCTGGTGACGACGAGCCGCATCAAGGACTGACGGGAGAGGGTCTTCTCCGCCAGGATCTGCTTGAGGGTCTCCACCCCGCCTTTCTGGATGGCGCCGCGCTCGTCGGCGGTGAGGGCCCCGGTCTTCTTGAGGAGCGAGCCGGACACGCTGCTCATCCCGGTCTCATGGAACAGGGCGATCATCCCCAGGTCGCGCCTCTGGGCCTTGGTGAGCTGCTGCTCGTTTCCGACGACGATGGTGATGAGCGCGACGTTGACTTGATGAAAGACGTGGTAGTCGGCCTCGTCCTTGAGCGAGGTCATCCCCAGGAAGTGGGTGCGCTGCTCGAAGCAGACGTCGACCAGGTCCTGAATCAGCCGGGCGCAGCGGACCGCGGGCATGGGCTTGCCCGCCTTCATCTTCTCCAGGTACTTGCGCAGGAAGAACACGCAGCGCGCGTAGCAGGTCAGCGCGTACTTCTTGCGATCGATCTTCTGGTCGGTCTCCTCGAGGTTCTTGAGCCTCTCCTTGATCTGGCTGAACTTGATCAGCTTGATCTGGACGAGCTTCTTGTCGCCGAGGCCGTCCTCCTCTGCCTGCTCGTTGCGGTCCGTGGCGAAGATGGAGATGAAGTTCTTCAACTCGGCCAGGTGGACCGCGCGCACCAGGGTGAAGCCTCCGACGTTCTTCTCCTTCATCTCCTGCTGGAGGAAACGCACGCTCTCCAGGGAGGAGACGTCCATCTTCAGCTGCGTCCCGTTGAGGTAGAAGGTGTCCGTGGCCATCTGCAGGTCGAGCCTTCCCTCGACCGCGATGTACTGGTTGATGTTCTCCTCAAGCGCGGACAGGGGCTTCTGGAAGATGGCGTTGTCCGGGTCGTACATCTTCACCGACCGGACGAGCATGAAGAACGAGGAGATGATCCTGCTGCCCAGTCCCTGCAGCTTGTCGGAGTGCTCCTTGGTCAGATCCGTGGTCGAGACCTGGGTCTGTGAGTCGGCGACTGAAGAGATCTTGATGGACTCGGCCATGGATCACCTCTCGGCCTTGTTGCCACTGGGCACCGGCGCCTCGGGCTGATCGCCGAAGAGGGACTTCTTCATGGTGAACAGCGCCTTGCGTGCTGCCATCACCACCTCGGCATCATTGGACCTGTCCTCGGTGAGCGCCTGCAGTGCCTTGTAGGCGGGGATGCTGGGCATCGCCGACAGCCCGGAGATGGCCAGCAGCTTCTCCTCCTTGATCTTGCCACGCCGCAGCAGGCTCTTCTGGCCGCTCAGCTGGGTGAAGAGGCTGAGCGCGTCCTGCTGCTGAGTCGAGCCCAGGGCGTGGTAGACGCCCAGCTTCTCCTGGAGGTCGCGCTTCTCGAAGGAGGCCGACCTGGTGAGCGCCAGCAGGTCGACGAAGGCCTTGGCCGGGCTCATGTTGGGCAGCACGCGGGCGGCCTGAACGCGCATCTGCAGGTTCGGGTCGTCAAGCGCGGTGACGATGAAGCGGCGGCACTGCTCGGACTTGGACCGCGAGAGGATGGAGAGCGCCTCTAGGCGCACGGCGAGGTTGGGATTCGTCAAGGTTTCGCCGAAATAGTTGACCTTGTCGGGGAAGTCGCACTTGTCGATGACGTAGATCATGTCGCGCACGAGCTGGCTCTTCTCGCTGCCCAGCAGCTTGGCAAAGGGCGCGGGCGAGTCCTTGCCCAGCGCCGCCAATGCATCGCAGAGGATCTGCCGGTTGTCCTGCAGCTCCAACCCCTCGAGCACCTCCAGCAGGAAGGGGATGGCCTTGCTGTCCAAGGCGTACAGGTAGCGGAAGATGTCCTGGGGCTGCTTGGGCTTGCTGGTGTTGAGGACCTCGCCGATGCGGCGAATGCGCTGCTCCTCGCCCATCTTGGCCACGAAGAAGGCGCGCAGGTCCTGGGCGAGGGCGGCCTTGCTCTGGTCGCGCTCCATCGCCCGGAATTTGACCATCAGCGAGTTGATGGAGGCGAAGTCCTCCTGCAGAAGCATCGAGTCCAGCATCTGGAGGAAGATCTCCTTGAGCATCTCCACATCTTCGACCGCGCCCTCGTCGATGACCTGGAACACCGCCGCCACCAGCTTGGGAAACAGGCGCACGCCGACGTCTTCGGCGAGCGTGTCCAGCACCTGGCGGACCAGCCGATCGCTGGCGGCGACCCCGGCGATGATCGCGCCGCGGACCTGGTCGATGCCGTCCACCTGCATCTCCAGGTCCTCGACCGACACGCGGGCGAAGCGCAGGTAGTCGGCGGAGTCCGAGCGCAGCCGTTGGTAGAGGTAGCTGACGATCTTGTCGACCTCGAGCTTGACCTGGGCTTCGGACATGTCCTCGACGGAGAAGCCTTCGACCACCATGTACTCGATGTGCTCGAAGCCGCGCTCCCACATCTGGGAGAGGATGTCGGGGTCGCCGCGCCGGGTGTCGGTGAGCCCAATGAGCACGAACTCGACGAGCTCCTCGATCTGCAACCCCTGGCGGAATGCCAGATGACGGATGCCATCCTTGTAGAACTTGTAGGGGAGGTTCTCGGCCTTGTCCTCGGCGGCGAAGACCGGCTGCTTGAACATCGAGAAGCATTCGGCCTCGACCTTCAAGGGGAGGGCGCCCCATCTCTCGCAGTAGGCGCACGCCGCGGCATAGCAGCGGCTCAAGATCTCCGCGTACTTGTCCTTGGCGTGCCGGTAAATGCCGATGTTCTTGATGCCCTTGGCCAGATGGAAGGCGAAGTCCTTGGCGAGCTCGTACCTCTGCTTGTTCTCGGGGTTCTCCAGCGGATTCTGGCTTTCCCCTTCCTGCCCGGACGGGTCTTCCTTGCCCTTGGCAGTGGTCTGAGCCATCGCGCGGCTCCATCAAAGAGAGTGACTCGTTCGGGGGGCATGCTACCACGCGAGGGGACGGTCGCTTCAGGAGGCCTGCCGGCCTTCTGGTACACTCGGCGCTGCCCTGAGGCAGACTGGACGCGCACGCAGGGCGGGGATCGCGTCCCGGAGGACGCGGCGAAGCCAAGCCCCCGATATCTCAAGGTGCCGAGGTGGTCCCTGCGTTGCAGCAATGACCGACCCTCGGCCCCGTAGAACCTGGCGGGGGTCTGGGCCGTTTCAGTAGGCAAGGCTGCGCAAGTTCCATCGAGGCAGCAATCGGGAGGAGCACATGGCCACCGCGAATACGGGACGAGCCGCCTGGATTCCATTCCTGCTCTCCAGCGCGGTGGTGCTCGTCGCGGTGGTGACCGTGGGCCAATGCAGCGGCAAGCGAAGCTCCAAGGAGACTCCGCCACAGCCGCTCAGCGCCCTGGCCGCCGAGGAGTACGTCGCCGACGGTCTGGTCGTGGACTTCAAGGACGGCACGACCAAGGCGACCTACGACTCGCTCGAGCGCGCTTGGGGCGTGGACGTCGAGTTCAACAGCCTCGAGGGTGTGCGCAGCGGCATCACCATCGGCCGCATCGACCCCGCTCAGCGCGAGGCGGTGCTGGCGCGCATTCGCCAGGACGCCAACGTCGAAGCCGCGGAGGTGCTCTACCGCTACCACCGTGACTTCGTCCCCAATGACCCGCGATTCAAGGAGCAGTGGAACCTGCAGATGATCCGCGCCGAGGAGGCGTGGAACGTCGCCCAGGGCGAAGGGGCGGTGGTGGCGGTGCTCGACACCGGCGTGGCCTATGAGGACCAGGACGAGTTCAGGCAGGTGCCCGACCTCAAGGGGGCCAGGTTCGTGGCGGGATATGACTTCGTCAACGACGACGAGCACCCCAACGACGACCACGGCCACGGCACTCACGTCTCAGGCACCATCGCCCAGGTCACCCACAACCGCGAGGGCGTGGCGGGGGTGGCCTACAAGGCCGCCCTGATGCCGATCAAGGTGCTCGACGCAAACGGCAGCGGCACCAGCGCCGACATCGCCGACGCCATCCGCTGGGCAGCCGACCACGGCGCCCACGTCATCAACATGTCCCTGGGGGGCGGCGGGCGCTCGCAGGTGATGGAGTCAGCGGTCGCCTACGCGCGCAAGAAGGGGGTGGTGGTGGTGGCCGCGGCCGGCAACGGCTCGCGCGGGACGGTGGAGTATCCGGCGGCCTACCCGGGAGCGGTGGCCGTCTCGGCGGTGGGGCCCTCCGGCGAGCTGGCCAGCTACTCCTCGTGGGGAAAGGAGCTCGACATCGCCGCTCCCGGTGGCGACAAGCGGCTGCGCGGCCGAGAAGAGGACGGGGTGCTGCAGAACACCATCGCCCGCGGCAACCCCGGCGAGAGCGAATACGCCTGGTACAACGGCACCTCGATGGCCACCCCGCACGTCGCCGGCGCGGCCGCGCTCCTCATCGCCGATGGAGTGGCCGGGCCGGACAAGGTGCGCGAGGCCTTGCAGAACACCGCCGAGGATAAAGGCGCCGCCGGCTGGGA